>DMPF01000117.1 GCA_003456095.1 Bacillota bacterium | reverse complement strand
TATAGCCATGATTACCAGGCAATTTAAGGATTTGCTGGAAAAAGAGGGCGTTAAAGCGATTGAGTGTAAAGGAAAAACATTCGATCCCGCCTGTCACGAAGCGGTAATGCGCGAAGAAAGCGGCGATCAACCGCCCAACACCGTTGTGGAGGAGCTGCAAAAAGGTTACATGATGAAGGATCGAGTCGTACGGCCCAGCATGGTTAAGGTAGCTGTTAAAGAGCAATAGGTTTTAAAAACAAATGATTGTGGAGAAGGAGGGCAAAATATATGTCGAAAGTAGTAGGTATTGACCTCGGGACTACCAACTCTGTCATTGCCGTATTGGAAGGTGGCGTCCCGGAAATTATTTCCAATGCGGAGGGCAGCAGATTGACCCCTTCAGTAGTAGCTTTTACCAAGGAAGGAGAAAGAATTGTCGGCCAGGTGGCGAAAAGACAGGCCATTACCAACCCGGACCGCACTATTGCCTCGATTAAAAGGGAGATGGGCACTGTCTTTACTGTTAAAATAGACGGTAAGAACTATGGTCCCCCGGAGATATCCGCCATGATTTTGCAGAAACTCAAGGTGGATGCGGAGAGTTATCTTGGCGAAAAAATAACTAAAGCGGTGATCACTGTGCCGGCTTATTTCAGTGACAGCCAGCGCCAGGCCACGAAAGATGCGGGTAAGATTGCCGGCCTGGATGTGCTGCGCATTATCAACGAGCCCACAGCTGCCGCTCTCGCTTACGGCCTGGACAATGGTGAAGATCATACGATTCTTGTCTATGACCTGGGCGGCGGGACATTTGACGTATCCATTCTAGAACTGGGCGATGGTGTTTTTGAGGTAAAGGCGACCAGCGGCAACAACCGCCTTGGTGGTGATGACTTTGACCAGCGCATTATTGAGTTCCTGATTGCCGAATTCAAGAAGGAGACGGGCGTGGATCTGAGCAAGGATCGCATGGCCGTGCAGCGCTTGAAGGATGCGGGGGAGAAAGCGAAAATTGAGCTTTCTAGCGTGACCACGGCCAATATTAACCTGCCATTTATCACTGCCACGGCTGACGGGCCAAAGCACCTGGATATTAACCTCACACGGGCGAAGTTTGAAGATCTTATCGCCGATCTGGTGGACAAAACGGTTGGACCGATGAAGCAGGCTCTCTCCGACTCGGGGCTTGATCCCAAAGATATTGACAAGGTCATCCTCGTGGGGGGATCCACCCGTGTTCCTTATGTGCAGAAAGTGATAAAGGATATTCTGAACAAAGAACCGCATAAGGGGGTTAATCCCGATGAGGTGGTGGCTTTGGGAGCAGCCATTCAAGCCGGAGTCCTCTCCGGTGAGGTCAAGGATGTACTCCTGTTGGATGTCACACCCCTTTCTCTGGGTATCGAGACGCTTGGCGGTGTTTTTACCAAGATTATTGAGCGGAATACGACCATTCCCACTTCCAAGAAACAAATATTTTCCACTGCCGCCGATAGCCAAACCAGTGTGGAGATCCATGTGCTGCAGGGTGAACGTCCCATGGCTACGGATAATAAGACACTGGGGCGTTTTATCCTTGACGGTATTCCTCCGGCGCCGCGGGGTGTGCCGCAGATTGAAGTCTCCTTTGATATTGATGCCAATGGTATTGTTAATGTATTGGCCAAAGATCTGGCTACAGGCAAGGAGCAAAAAGTCACGATTACTGCTTCCTCAGGCCTGAGCAGCGAAGAGATTGAGCGTATGGTCAACACCTCGAAAAAATTTGCCGAAGAAGATAAAAAGCGTAAAGAACTGGCAGAGACCCGCAATCAGGCTGACACCCTTATATACTCTTCGGAAAAGACGCTGCGGGATCTTGGCGAGAAGATCGGCGGGGATAAGAAGGAAGATGTGCAGAAAACCATTCAGGAATTAATAGACGCGGTGGCTGGCGATGATATTTCGCGGATCAAGACCGCCTCGGAAAAGCTGAGCAACACTTTGCACCAGGTATCCTCCAGCTTATACGAGCAGGTACGCAAGGAGCAGGAGACGGCGGCCGGCAGCACATCAACCGGCGGGACCGGCGGACATGGCCGGACCGGCGGCGGGGCAGGCGATGACGGCGTGGTGGATGCCGACTATGAAGTGGTTGACGACGAAGACAAAAAGTAGATATGGGGCTGACCGGTGAAGGGGCGAGAGCTTAATGGCAAAACGGGATTATTATGAGGTGCTGGGGATAGGCAGGGATGCCGGGCCGGAGGAGATAAAAAAAGCCTACCGACGTCTGGCCCGGCAGTACCATCCCGACGCGAATAACGGGAACAAGGAAACGGAAGCGCAGTTTAAAGAAATTAAGGAAGCCTACGATATCCTGAGCGATCCGCAAAAAAGAAGTTACTACGACCGCTTTGGTCACCAACAGGAAGGATTTGGCGGATTTGGCGGGGGTGGTTTTGGTGGTATGGGAGGCTTTGGCTCCGGCATTGAGGATATCTTTGAAACTTTCTTTGGCAGCGGCTTTACAGGGACACGCCGGCACCGCCCGCAGACCGGGCCGCAACGGGGAGCGGATCTGCGCTATGACATGGAGATTACCCTGGAAGAAGTTGTAAAGGGAAAAGAAACATCGATCAAGGTCCCCCGCCTGGAGACCTGTCCAGAGTGCAACGGCAGCGGTGCCAGGGACGGCTCTGCTCCCATTACCTGCTCTGCCTGCGGCGGTTCCGGCCAGCAGCAGGTGGTACGTAATACCGCGTTTGGCAGTTTCATGAATATCCGCACCTGCGAAGCCTGTCACGGCGAAGGGCGCGTGGTGAAAGATCGATGCCCCAACTGTCGCGGCGCGGGACGTGTTACCCGGGAGAGAAAAATTGAGGTTAAGATTCCCGCAGGTGTTGAAGACGGCTCCCGCCTGCGCCTCAGCGGTGAAGGGGAGGGCGGGGTGCGCGGCGGCTCGCACGGCGATCTTTATGTTATCATCCACATCCTTCCCCACCATGTTTTTAAACGCCTGGGGGACGATCTCAGCTGTGATATCTCCATTAGCTTTGTGGACGCAGCTTTGGGCGGGGAAGTAAAGGTGAAAACCATTGATGAGCCAGCCAAGTTGCATATTCCCGAAGGAACGCAGAGCGGCACTGTCTTCCGCCTTAAAGGGAAAGGAGTGCCCCGCCTGCGCTCTTTCGGCCGGGGCGACCTGCTGGTGAAAGTAAATGTTGAAGTGCCGCGGCGCCTTAACAGCCGCCAGAAAAAAATCCTGCTTGAATTTGCGGAGGCTGGAGGCACGAAGCTTTCCCACTCAGAGGAAAAAGGTTTTTTTGATCGCATGAAAGATACTCTGGGCGGCAAATAAAAGCCGCCTCAATTTTTAGGAGCCGGTCCGTGTCCGAAACATGGTTATTTCTTTCACCTTTGGAACTGCAAAACAATCCCGTTTGCCTGGACAGGGAAGCGGTGCGGCATATACGTGCCCTGCGGCTGCGGGAAGGCGATCCTTTGTTTTTGAGCGACGGCCGGGGACGGACCTGGCGGGCTCGCCTGGAGGGTACAGCTGCGCAAGGTGTCCGGGCATTTCTCTTGGAAGAATTGGTGCGGCACAATGAGCCACCGCTCCATGTTACCCTGCTGGCGGCGATCACCAAGGGTGAAAAAATGGACCAGATGGTGCGCGGGGCGGTGGAACTTGGCGTAAAGGAGATCATTCCTGTCCTGACCAGCCGCACCGTGGTGCAGCTGCCGCCAGCGAAAAGGGAAGAAAAAACGGCCCGCTGGCAAAAAATTGCCATGGCTGCCGCATCTGTATGCCGGCGGAGTTATCTGCCGCGGATCCACCATCCACTGGATTTTTCTGAACTCCCGGCCTTACTTGCTGCCAAGGAGCTGGTTATTGTTCCCTGGGAAGGGGAAAGAGAAAGGGGACTGCTTGCGCTGCTTAAGAGTATTGCTGTCCCACCACGGGAGGTCTTCATATTTACCGGCCCGGAGGGAGGGTTCTCCGGCGCGGAGATGGCAAAACTGAACGAACTTACCCCGGTGTCTCCGGTCAGCCTTGGTCCACGGATTTTAAGCGCCCAGACAGCCCCCCTGACAGTCCTTTCGGTAATTATGGCCCTGTGGGGCGACTTGGGTTAATATAACCAAACATCAATTTGACTTTATTGGGGAGTTTAAGACGCGGGCGGACAGCCCCCCTCGAAAAAAAAGATGGATTTGCATAACAACAACAATAGCAGCGCCAAAGACGTGGCATCTCCCAGGGTGGCATTCCACACTCTCGGCTGCAAAGTTAACTATTATGAAACAGAAGCGCTGCGGGAGCAATTCCGTCGGGAGGGCTTTGTGCCGGTTGCAGCTGATGCTGCTGCCGATATTTATGTGATCAATACCTGTACCGTCACCCACCTGGCCGATCGCAAAACGCGGCAGTTAATCTGCCGGGTCAAACGGCAAAATCCAAAGTCCCTGATCGTGGCGTGCGGCTGTTATCCCCAGGTTGATCCTGATGCGGTGGCCGCCATCCCCGGTGTGGATCTGCTTGCCGGCACAGCACTGCGCCTCTTATTACCTGGCTTGATTAAACGCAGACTACAGGGTGAGGAGATTGAACCGCCGGTCAAGCCTTATGAAGGCCACACTGGCTATGAAGAGATGCCCTGGACGCCGGATCAGGGCAGAACGAGGGCTTATCTCAAGATTCAGGATGGATGTGACCGCTGCTGCAGTTATTGTATTGTCCCCTTTGCCCGGGGACCCCTGCGCAGCCTGCCGCCCAGCCGGGTTCTGGGAAACCTGCGGGAGATCGGCGCGGCCGGCTACCGGGAAGTGGTGCTTACAGGCATTCACCTGGGACTTTACGGCGTCGATCTTAACCCTCCTTCAAGTCTTGCCGCCTTGCTGGCGGAAGCGGTGCGCCTGCCCGGCCCGCAGCGTATCCGCCTCAGCTCCCTGGAACCTGCGGATTTCAGTGATCCTTTAATCTCTGTTATTGCCGCTGCGGACAGTATTTGCCGGCACCTGCATATTCCCCTGCAGAGCGGGGACGATACAATTTTACACCGCATGAGAAGGCAGTACGATACCGCATATTTCCACCGGCTGCTTGGCGAACTGCGCACCGCTATCCCCGACCTGGCAATCAGCACGGATATTATTGTGGGCTTCCCCGGAGAAGAAGAAAGGCATTTTCAAAAATCCTTTGCTTTTGTGCGGGAGTGCGGTTTCAGCAGGCTGCACGTATTTCCCTTTTCCCCGCGACGCGGCACAAAGGCGGCACAAATGGGGCCTGCCGTCCCCCCTGTTGTAAAAAAGGAGCGCAGCCGAAGCATGATTGAGCTGGGCGTAAAGCTTTCCCTGGATTTTCAGAAGAGCTTTTTTGGACGCACTCTGCCCGTCCTATTTGAAAAGGTAGTGGGAGAAGAAGCGGCTGACCGGCAACCATTGCTGATCCTGGAGGGGCTCACTTCCCAGTATCTGCGTGTGCGCGCCCCTGCTGGAGCGAACCTGCGCGGACAAATGCGGTATGTGCTGCTGCAGTCAAGCGGTGGCGCTTACATCAACGGCACCATTTTTCCCCAGTCATAATCATTTCTGCCTTTGCATATGATCATGAGGTGGAAAACCAGGAAAAAGTGAAGTAATGTTGCTTAACTGGCTGCGTTGTTTTTCTCTTGTGCCGCCACCTGGTTTTCATCTTGTCCCGGGTCTGCCGCAGGCGGCTGGTCCGGAAAATTTTCCGCTAAATCCACTGTCAACAGCGGTTCCATGACTTCTCCGATAATCTTCTGAATATCTGCGACCATGATGCTGAAACGATATTCCGTTTCCAGAAAATCCTTAACCACGAGGTTGAGGCCAATAATTTCCAGCAACTGCGAAAGGCGTTTTTCCTGTTCCGGTGCGATCTCCAAGCCGCTCATTTTCTGCTTTTGCAGTTCCCACTGGGCTTTACGGAAGTCGGCGAGCATCTCCTTTGCACTTTTATCCTGATTCAGTTTTTCTTTTGCCTTTAGAAATTTTTTAAAATCAGCTGTTCCTTTAATCGCCTTAGCCAAAGTGTGGGCATGATCATAAACACTCATTGATACATAAACTCCTTTCCGTTTATATGACCCCTTTTATTATTTGGCATGCAGCCCGGAATGTTGCTGTGTGCCGATATACTTTTGAATTGTTTCCGCCGCCTGCAAGAGATTGCTGCTGTCCACCGTGAGGGTAAAGTTTTTTTTTGCGGGTTGGCATCATCATAAAGACGATCATAATAGTTGCGGCAGAGCCAGCTTACCAGCTCTTTGTAGTTTGCTTCGTCCAAAAGCCGCAGTAAAAGCAGGACAGCCTGTTTTCCCACATACCTCTCCAGTCCAAGGATGGCTTTCTTCACCTCCAGGCGCTTCTCTTCATTATGGGGAGTGTAATCATCTAGAATGCGCTCTACGCGTAGCGGCAGCGGGGCTGTCAGTAAAATATGCCTGCCCTGCTGCATTGCCTGAAAAAGAAAATTGGGAAGATAAACAGGTCCGATCCTTTTACCTTCACCCTCCAGCAAAAGATAATCGTAGCTCTCCAGCTCGCTTAGGCGCTTTAATAACAGGGCGTCAAAATCTTTTTGCGCACGCTGTGTTGTAAGACCGAGGTGCCCAAAGAGAGAACCGCGATGCATTGCCAATTCCTCCAAGTTGATTACCGGACAATCCATCTCCTGCAGCAGCTGTAAAACTGCTGTTTTGCCTACCCCCGTAAGTCCGTTAAGCAGATAGATGGGCTTTTGCGGTGTGTAAGTGTTGAGGATATCCAGGACAAGCCTGCGGTAGGCTTTGTAGCCTCCCTCCAGGCGAAAGACTTCCAGCTTAAGTGAACGCAGGAGCTCATAGAGAACCTTACTACGCTGTCCGCCCCGCCAGCAGAAGAGGACCGGCGTCCCTTTTTGCCCGAGTTCCTCTACGGCGGCGCAAAGATGGGGTAATTTCGGTGAAGCAAAGGCAATCCCCCGGGAACGTGCTTTCTGTTGGTCGTGCTTAAAGTCGGTGCCGATTATTTCCCGTTCCCGGTCATCAAAAAGGGGAATGTTAACCGCACCGGGAATGGAGCCTTTGCTGTACTCTGCAGGGGAGCGCAGGTCGATAAAGACAAGATTAGTCAGCTGCATTGCTTCTTTTGCTGTTATTTCGCCGCCCATCTGCTTACCGAATTCCTCCAATAGGCTGCTTGAGCCGGATGCTGGATGATGAAGCTGCGGTTAACTGTGCAGCCTGCTGCTATTATAGCAGAAGCTCAAGGAAATTGCACAACACACGGTCTGCTGTCCCCGTGTGTTGCTATTCCGGCTCCGGGCAATTGTTTCGGTTGCCGTTACATATCGCACGAACAACCATGACAAGGAAGGTCAGCACCGTCAGCGGTATAACGTACATAAGCATCACCCTGCTGAAAGCCGGCAAGGCGCTGTGTGCGCTGGCGAAAAGGAAAAGATATGCCGTGTAAGCCGCGTAATAGCCAAGAAATAAGAATCCTTCCCAGCGGGCGATAGTGTATCCGGTAAAAAAAACCGGCAGGCAGGCTACGGCTACGGCAATCATGACCGGGATGTTAAAGTTAAGCGCAGCCGGTGCAACATTGATCCCGTCCGGGGAAAACAAGCCGGACAGGCCTAAGACAAAAAGTATGTTAAAGATATTGCTGCCGACAATGTTCCCGATGGCAATATCCCGCTCCCCGCGGATGCCGGCAACCACCGAAGTGGCGGCTTCCGGCAAGGAGGTCCCGGCCGCCACAATCGTTAAACCGATAACGAGCTCACTGACACCGAGGCGCGTAGCAAATACAACCGCCCCGTCGATTAGCCACCGTGAGCCAACGACCAGCAGGATAAGTCCGCCGGCAATGGAAAAAACATAAGCGGCGCATGATCTTGGTTTTGAAGTAGGGTTTTGCAGAGTAGTTTCCTTATGGTTTGCCGCTGTCTCCCTGTTGTTCCGCTTGTTCTGGTAAAACAGAAAGGCCATGTAACCCACCAGGCCGGCTGACAGAAATAAGCTGTCAAGCCGGCTGATCTTCCCGTCCAGGCCAATAAGCAGCAGCAGGACGGAGATGGTAATCATCAGCGGCACATCAAGCCGTACCAGTTGCCGGGAGACAACAAGCGGGACAACCAGGGCGGAAAGTCCCAGGACAAACAGAACGTTAAAAATGTTGCTGCCAACCACGTTGCCGAGCGCGATGTCGGCATGTCCGGACATGGCCGACATCGCGCTGACCGCAAGCTCGGGAGAGCTTGTTCCGAAAGCCACTACGGTAAGACCGATGATCAAGGGGGCGACGCCGGCGGCGACGGCAAGCCCGGAGGCGCCTCTTACCAGCATTTCCGCTCCAGCAATTAAAAAAAACAGGCCAAGGATAAAGAGTAACTCTGTCAAGATTGGTTTCTCCCTTTTTTTCGTAATTTGACGTATCTCCCGGATAATTC
>DMPF01000224.1 GCA_003456095.1 Bacillota bacterium | reverse complement strand
GCTCCGCCCGGTGCAAGAGCAAATAAAGCGGCATGGCCAGCAGCAGGTGATAAACCGTTTTTGCCAGAAAGAGGTGATCCAGCAGGTACAAAAAGCTTCCGGCACCACCCCAAAACAAAAGACCCAGGAAAATGATGATAAATTCATGGATAAAAGTAGCCAGAAAGACAATAGCGATCAATCCGAACAGCTGGTCTTTGTAAATCTCCCGCGAAGCCAGGCCCACCAGGTAAGCCGTAACCATCTTCGCCAGGCCGAAAAAACCGATCGCGGGACTGAAAAGGAGATCCTGAAGCAACCCCGCCAAAAGTCCCAGCACCATTCCCCTGCGCTCGCCCTGGATAAAAGCGAGGCAGGTAACCATCACCAGTAAAAGATCGGGCATATCGGCCCCGCCAAAAAAGATGGCCAGCAGAGAGCCTTCAATCAGCAGGATGAGGATGCTGAGCAGGAAAACGATCAAGTAGAAGGAAAAGGTATTTTTACCTTCCAACCCCTTCACAGCCCTTCATGCTTAAAATCCTGTCCTTGCGGCAGCGTCTGCCCTGTTACCACAAATACTTCCTCCAAACGGTTGAAATCAACGGCAGACCTGACAACAGCCTGCTGCAGTAATCCATACTGGTCGGCGCCTATTTCCACCAGTTGGCCGATGATCAATCCTTTAGAGAAAACACCACCAAGGCCGGAGGAGATTACCGTATCTCCCGGCTGCAGTTTGGCGCCGGGCGGAATATTGAGCATGCGCAGGTAGCCCTTTTCTTCCGGGTGCCCTTCCACAATCCCTGCCACCGTTCCCGGTTCCCGCGTGCGCTGTATCAGCGCGCTTACGGCCCGCCGGGGATCGGTAAGCAGCAGCACCTGGGCGGAGCTGCCGGAGACTTTTAGCACATTGCCCACCAGACCTTCCGCTGTCACCACCGCCATATCCTCGGCCACACCATCGGCGAGACCTCTGTCTATGGTAATCGTCTCAAACCAATGGGCAGGGTTCCTGGCAACCACCTGGGCCGGCAACAGCGTAAAGGGTACCCGTTCCCTGAAGCCAAGCATCTGCCGCAGCCGGTAATTTTCTTTTTGCAGCTCCATAAGCTGGTGGCGGATCTTATCCTGCGCCATCTCCTCCTGCCGCAGCATCTCATTTTCCGCAAGCAAAAGATCGTGGTCCCTGACCACCCGGATAAAGTGGTAAGTACGCCACCCTACCTGAGAAAAAAACCCTTGCACCGGAGCGATAGCAGACAGCAGCAGCTCCTCCGCAAAGGTATAGCGGGAACGTAAATCCCCGGTAAAGTGAATGGCGGCAAGGAGTAACATGACCAGACTTAAAAAGACAAGAAACCTGCGGGCCATTCGGTCCACCGGTAAACACTCCCACCGTTTTTAAACTATTGCGCCGTTAAAAAAGCTGTTCCGTGGTGTGATCGAAACCCGCCGCAAAAGGTCGATCGCGGTAAGGGCTTTTCCGGCGCCAAGCACCACGCAATCCAGCGGGTCATCGGCCTTGTAAACAGGCATTCCTGTCTCCGCGGCAATCAAGCGGTCGAATCCTTTCAACAAAGATCCGCCACCGCTTAAGACGATCCCTTTTTCCATAATATCGGCGGCCAGTTCGGGCGGGGTCCGCTCCAAAGTGGTTTTAATCGTCTCCAGGATAGCGCTGACCGGCTCGCGTAAGGCTTCGTGGATCTCCGTGGAGCTGATGGTGAGCAGCTTAGGCAGGCCTTTCAGCAGATCCCTGCCGCGTATCTCCATCTTTTCTTCCCCATCCGGCAGGTAAGCCGCGCCGATGCGGATTTTAATATCTTCCGCCGTCCGTTCGCCGATCATTAAGTTATATGTCCTTTTAATGTAACTTATAATCGCCTCATCCATCTCATCGCCGCCAATACGGATGGACCTGCTGGAAACAATGCCGCCCAGCGAGATGATCGCCACCTCGGAAGTGCCGCCGCCGATATCCACAATCATGCTCCCCGTAGGGTCCTCCACAGGCAGCCCCGCGCCGATCGCCGCAGCCATGGGCTCCTCGATCAGATAAGCCTCCTTGGCTCCCGCCTGTTTGGTGGCATCAAGCACCGCTCGTTTCTCCACCTCCGTAACCCCGGAGGGAACACAAACCACCACCTGGGGCAAAAAGATGGCACGGCGACGATAAGCTCTGGCAATAAAATGGCGGAGCATGGTTTGCGTAACGTCAAAATCAGCGATCACACCATCTTTCATTGGCCGGATCGCCACAATATTGCCGGGAGTCCGGCCGATCATTTTTTTTGCCTCTTCACCAACAGCCAGGATGGCACCCGTATCCCGGCGGATCGCCACCACCGAAGGCTCGCGTAGCACTATGCCCTTACCTCTCACATATACCAGGGTGTTGGCCGTTCCTAAATCAATGCCGATATCTCTGGAAAAAAGGCGTGAAATAAAACCCATCTCTAGTTTCCCCTTTCACCTGTTCTGCCGCTGCACCGCTTTTTTCCCAGATGGATTATATCAACACTGGCAGCAAGGCGCAAGCTTGCATCTTTCCCTGTATTAAAAGATATTGCCAACCAAACCATCTACTCTCCGATCAATCCTTTTTCCTTGAAACTGCAATATTTTCCTTCCCCGATGATAATATGATCCAGGATCTTGATCCCAAGCATTTTGCCCCCTTCCACCAACCTGGCTGTGACATCCATATCCTCACGGCTCGGTGACGGATCACCGCTGGGGTGATTGTGCGCAAGGATTAAGGAGGCGGCACTTTTTTTTACCGCAGGGCTGAAAATCTCCCGCGGATGCACAATAGAGGAGTTGAGGCTGCCGACAGAGATATCTTCCACGGCGATTACATGGTTCTTTGTATTGAGCAAAATAGCTTTAAAATACTCCTTTTGATAATAGCGCATCTCTTCCATCAGAAAAGCAGCCACATCCTGGGGAGAAGTAAAGGATACGCCGGCAGGCTTTGCCGCAACAACCATACGCCGACCCAGTTCCAGCGCCGCCTTTAACTGCACTGCCTTCGCCGGTCCCATACCTTTGAGCTGCTGCAGCTCCTCCAGGCTATAATCGGGCAAAAAGCGTAAACCGCCGGCCCGGTGCAGGATATGCTCCGCCAGGCGGATCAC
>DMPF01000066.1 GCA_003456095.1 Bacillota bacterium | reverse complement strand
TCATGTTTTTAGCTTTTACCAGCATGGCCCCCACTTTGCCCATTTATATGGAAAAGTATGGAACTATTGCCGGTGCTGTCGGGTTTCCTCTGGCTGCACTGACCATCGGAGCGGTATTCAGCAGGCCATTTGCCGGATGGGGCCTTGACCTATACGGGCGCAAAAGCATTTTTTGGGGAGGCATTATTCTATTTTTACTGCCTTCCATAGCATATATCGGAATGGTTGAGGCAACCATTTTAATCGCGCTTCGCTTTATTCGAGGTATCGGCTGGGGTTTCTGCAACACTGCTGTCAATACGGTGGCGTCAGACAATGTGCCCTTGCATAGAATGGGAGAAGGAATGGGCCTTTTTACACTTACGGGAAGCATCGCCTTGCTTGCCGGTCCAGCCCTGGGATTATGGGTGGTGGACCAATTTTCTTTCTCCTTTTACTTTACCGCAATTTCTATTATAGTAATTATTTCCGCCATACCAATGCTGTTCATAAAATATCAACTTGTCGAAAAAAAGATGCAAAGGACGAAGCTTGTTTTTATGGACAAAGACGGCCTAAAGCCCGCTTTGGTAATATTATTGTACTGCCTTGGCAACAGCTCGGCCTTCTCTTTTTTGCCCGTTTATGCCATTATGCAAGGCGTACCTGCCACATGGGTATTTTTTACATCATTTCCTATAAGCTCTATTATCACTCGCCCATATTTCGGCATGCTTCTGGACAAAAAGGGAAGTAAAGGCTGTGACCTGGTTGTCATGATGGGGATCATCGCCCAAATTCTGGCCATGCTTGTTCTGGCACGGACATCTTCCACTGTTCACCTGATCCTCGGCGGAGTTTTTTATGGTATTGGATTTGGCGCGATGCAGCTTGCGATGTTTGCCGAAACAATCCGAAGGGTGGCTGCGGACAATAGGGGAGCAGCCAATGCCACTTTTTGGACTGCTTTTGATCTGGGTATAGCTTTAGGTTCTATTCTTTGGGGCCTGGTGGCTGCCATATGGGGATACTATCTGATGTTTCATCTGACGATTATCTTCGCTTTTGCAGCTCTTTTAGTCTATTTTTTCTTAACGCCCCGTTCTTTGTCCCAAAGTAATATTAACTTGTGAGTCAAAAGTTCTAACACGGGACTGTACTGGCTAACCTGACCTTGTATCTGATTAACCTATTATTAATAGATGGAGAAACAATTAATATGCCCCAGCTTTCCGTGTAATCCTTGAAGTTAGCGCAAAAAATCTTTACAACAAGCAGGAATACCGAATACCTTTTAGAATTATAATTGATATAGCATTACAGCTCAGCATGCGCCATGCAAGGTAGGATATCCGAAGACATGCTGGAGGAGGTGACCTTGGATCGAGCATGAGCCGTATGCCTGTTTTTTTAGCCATCGTTATACTTATATAAGTATAACGAAAAAATCAAATTGAACAGGAGGCAAGACGCTGATGTTGATTACAAAGACAAAAAAAGCGCACCTTTGCCTGATCATTTCCCTGCTAATTATTTTATTAAGCGGCTGCGGCGGCGGCAGCGAAGCACCCGCCGCACCCCCGGCCGGAGAACAGGCTGACCGGCAAGCTGAAATCATCCCTCAGGAGCTGACCATATCTGCCGCGGCAAGCATCACCGATGTCCTGGAAGAGCTAAAATTGTATTATGAAGAAAAGTCTGTACACACTTTGGTCATGAATTATGGTTCTTCCGGGGCGCTGCAGCAGCAGATAGAGCAGGGTGCCCCGGCGGATGTCTTTATCTCGGCGGCAGAGCGGCAAATGAATGCGCTGCAGGAGCAGGGGCTCATTTATACGGAAAGCAGGGTGGACCTGCTGGAAAACGATGTTGTCCTGATTGTTCCCGCCGCCAGAGCGGACAAGGGAATTCAGAACTTTGCTTCCTTAGCGGGAGAAGCTGTGCGCTTACTGGCTATCGGTAACCCGGAAAGCGTACCCGCAGGCCGCTACGCCAAAGAAGCGCTGAGCAGCCTGGGACTCTGGGAAACCCTGGAGCAAAAATTGGTACTGGCCAAGGATGTGCGCCAGGTGCTTGCATACGTGGAAACGGGAAATGTGGATGCCGGAATTGTTTATAAGACAGATGCCCTGACCAGCACAGCCGTCAAAGTGGTTGACACAGCGCCAGCCGGATCCCACGTCCCAGTAATCTATCCTGCCGCCATTGTGGCCAATAGCGGCAAGCGGCTGGCCGCGGAGGATTTTATGGCTTTTTTACAAAGCGATCAGGCAGAAGAAATATTTGAGAAGCATGGTTTTATATTTAAAGCGGGGAAGCAGGAGCAATAATGGATACGAATCCCCTCTGGATATCCTTAAAAACAGCGCTGGCGGCCACTTTTGCCGTTTTCGTCCTGGGGCTGATCGCCGCCAGATTTATGTCTGTCTACCGTGGACGGTGGAGAAGCGTCTTGGACGGACTCTTCATCATGCCCCTGCTCCTTCCCCCAACTGTGGTGGGGTTTCTGCTGCTTGTTGTTTTCGGCAGGCATGGTCCCTTGGGACAAATACTGGCTTTATTCGACACATCGGTCATCTTCAGTTGGAGCGCCACCGTCATCGCCGCTACGGTAGTGGCATTCCCCTTGATGTACCGTACTGCCTTGGGAGCGTTTGAACAGGTGGATCGAGATCTGCTGGACGCGGCCCGCACTATGGGTGTGCCGGAGATAAACATATTCACCGGTATTACTGTTCCCCTGGCTTGGCCTGGTATTGCGGCGGGGACTATTCTGGCTTTTGCCCGTGCCCTGGGTGAATTTGGGGCCACGCTGATGCTGGCTGGCAACATTCCCGGCCGGACCCAGACCATTCCCATGGCCATTTTTTTCCTGGTGGAATCGGGACAGCGCACAAAGGCAGCGATCTGGGTGCTCGTTATTATCGTCATCTCCATGGGGGCAATTCTCGGCCTGCAGTACTGGACAAATCGCCAGGGTTTGATGCTTGCCCGGAACAAGGAGGGCAGACTATGAGCTTAATTGTTGATATTGAGAGAAACTTGCCCGGCTTTCGTTTAACTGTGTCACTGAAAACGGGGAGCGGAACACTGGGGTTATTGGGTCCTTCCGGCTCAGGGAAAAGTATGACCCTGCGTTGCATCGCCGGGCTGGAGCGACCTACCGCGGGACGGATTAGTTTGGCGGGGCAGGTATTGTTTGACGCGGCAAAAGGGATAAACCTGCCCCCGCAGCGGCGCAGGATCGGGTTTTTATTTCAGCATTACGCCCTTTTCCCCAACTTAACGGTAAGCGGCAATATTGCCATGGGCCTAAGGGGGATAGGCAGGAAGGAACAAGCTGGAATCATAGGGGAAATGGTGGCGCTGGTAAAGTTGGAGGGGTTGGAAAACAGATACCCCCGCCAGCTATCCGGAGGGCAGCAGCAGCGGGCTGCTCTGGCCCGTGCTCTTGCTCCCCGCCCGCAGGTCTTACTGCTGGACGAGCCCTTTTCTGCCCTGGACAATCACCTGCGGGGAGAAATGGAGCAGGAGGTGGCCGTACTTTTAGGCAATTTTCACGGCGCAGCCGTATTTGTCAGTCATAATACGGAAGAAGTTTACCGCCTTTGCCCGGATCTGCTGGTTTTGGAAAACGGCAAGGTAACGGCGGTAGGCCCCAGGGAAGGTATATTCAGTAACCCTCCCACTCTGGCGATTGCCCGCATGATGGGTTGTCAAAACCTGTCCAGGATCAGGAATAAGAACGATGGCAGAGTGGAAGCCCTTGACTGGGGCTGCTGCTTGCGCTTGCCCGCGGCAACAGTAATTGCTGGCGCGAGTCATATCGGCATATACGGTAATCATATCCGCCCGGCAGGAAACGGCGACGGCGAAAATATCTTGGAAGGCCGGGTTGTGAATATAATTGAAGCGCCCCATTATGTAACAATAAGCGTTAAACCGGCAAAAACAGTTGACGGAGGTTGTCTTAAAATAATTTGGCCGAAAGAAATGTGGGGCAAGCCGGGTCCGCAAAAGCAGCAATCGTTAAAACTGCAGCTGCCACCGGAAAAAATATTTTTAATCAGGGATCTGCGTTATTGAGGTTATTATTGATAAACTGGCAGGATTGATCATCAGGAGGGTTACTTCATGCCTGACATATGATATACTATGATTTAAATTAAACAAGCATCACAAAGGTGAAATGATGGAAAAAGACCTCATTGGGGATTTTAAAGTGTCGCTGGAACTTGAAGGGGAAAAGCGCATCTCCTGTGACGACCTTTTCAATCTGCTGGAGAATATCGCAAAATACGGTTCGATCAGCCGTGCTGCTACAGAAATGGGTATCTCCTATCGCTATGCCTGGGGCATTGTGGGCGTTGCGGAGAAAGCCCTCGCTTTGACTCTGGTACACCGGCAGGTGGGGGGCTTTGAGGGCGGGGGAACATCACTCAGCAAAGAAGGCAGTAAGTTGCTGGAGCAGTATAAGTCCTTTAAGCAGGAGGTGGATCTCCAGCTGGAACATTTTAGTAATAGGACTCCACCCTGCAAAGCTTCTTCTTTTGCTGATGAAACGGCCGAGGTAGCCTTCGCGGGACAACACTTGCTTTTAGCCAGCACCATGGAACCGGTGGAAACGGGTTTGCTGGACATTTTGGAGGAAGCTTTTTTCCAATCCACAGGCATACTGGTGCGTCATATTGCCCTCGGTAGCGGGCGGGCGCTGGAGCTGGCCAAAAAGGGGCGGGTGGATATGGCTCTTACCCATGCCCCGGCGCTGGAAGAGAAATTTATGCGGGAAGGATGGGGGATCTCCATCTTTTCGGTCATGTCAAATGATTTTGTCTTGATCGGTCCGGAGGTTGATACTGCCGGCCTGAAAAGACTTGATTATGCCAATGGGGTAAAAGAAGTATTCCGCTGTATCGCTGCCGCTGCCGCACCCTTTGTCAGCCGCGGCGACCGCTCGGGCACCCATTTAAAGGAGCTGCAGATCTGGGAGGAGGCGGGGGTGACACCGGGCGGTGATTGGTATAGTGTATCTTCCGGCATCGCCGGCAACATGGGGGTGCTGCGCCTTGCCCAGCGGAAAATAGCCTATGCCCTTGTCGACCGGGCCACATTCATCCTTTCCCGCAGCACGGACGGCATGAAAATTTACCGGGGAAATGAGGAAGGAACAGCGCTGCAGGGAGAGCTGGGCAATGTTTTTTCCTTGGTGCTGGTTAATCCGCAGCGTGTGCAAACTGTAAATTTTGAAGGGGCTCTCCGCTTTGCCCGCTGGATCCGGGAGGCGCAAGCTATACGGATCATTGAAGGCTTTGGCCGGGAAAGTTACGGCAGGCCGTTATTTATAAATGTCAGTGAACCTTGAACAGTATGGGGAGCGCAACAGCTCAGGCTGCAAAAGGGGTGCAGGGTTGCCTTTAAGCGGCCTCCGGGCTCGATCAAACGTAGGGAACGGCCTTGACCGCTCCGCAAAGCTAATCTGTAAAAAGGCACCCTGCACCCAGGCGTAAATGTAAACCTGAGCAGTAATATTTTTGCTCATGTATTGCGCCGATTAACTGGCCAAAATGATTTTTTTG
>DMPF01000011.1 GCA_003456095.1 Bacillota bacterium | reverse complement strand
TATAATAATCCACCTGCACCTTATCCAGCAATGAAGGAACAGCTCGACCGGCACGCAACGTAACCAGTTCTTTTTGCAACAGGTCAATGCTTTTTTCCATTTTTCGCTCCGTATCATTAAAAACCTCATTCATTATTTATTCCCCCCCCTAACAATAGTCCCCAACTTTTCTCCCATAATTACCTTTTTTATATTGCCTGATTTATTTAGACCAAAAACCACCAAGGTAATCCCATTATCCATACATAAGGATGCTGCAGTCGAATCCATTACACCAAGCCCCCTGTTGATTACATCAATATAGCTTAACTCAGTAAATCTTACCGCATCGGGATTAAGTAACGGATCCATATCATAAACAGCATCCACTTTCCCTTTGGCCAGAAGGATCACTTCCGCTTCTATTTCTGCCGCACGCAATGCTGCGGTTGTGTCCGTTGAAAAATATGGATTACCGGTGCCTCCGGCAAAGATTACAACTCTCCCTTTTTCTAAGTGACGAATAGCACGACGGCGGATATAGGGCTCCGCAACCTGCTGCATATCAATTGCCGACTGCACTCTGGTATCCACTTCGATGCTTTCAAGGGCATCCTGCAAAGCCAGAGCATTAATCACTGTCGCCAGCATGCCCATATAATCAGCTGTTGCCCGGTCCATTCCCCTTTCTCCGGCGGCAGCACCGCGCCATATATTTCCGCCACCCACAACAATGGCAATCTCTACATCGAATTTCTTGACTTCCCTGATTTGTTCGGCTATGTTTTTGAGCACCTCATAATCAATGCCATAGCCTTTCTCGCCGGCCAGTGCTTCCCCGCTTAATTTAAGAACGATTCTCTTATAGACAGGCAGTATCATCAATTCCCTCCATAGAACACGCACCGGAACAACAACCGGCCGCTTTAGCTATGCAGCTATATTATTCACCAACGGCAACGGTAAATCCTGCTACGTTTCATCGATTATGCTACATCTTAAGATCGTTAAGATCATTCCACCGAAATAATATAATAATAAAGCGGCTGCCCGCCAAACTGCAACTCCACTTCAGGTTGAGGGTGATCGGCCACTACCTGCTCCATCAATGCGACTGCTTCGCTCTCGCCGACATCATGACCGTAAAACAGGGTAATAATTTGTTCCTCTTCCCCAAGGACAATGCGCAACAGCTCAAGCACCGTCTCGTCCACTGTTAACCCGCTAACCAGGAGTGTGCCATCAGTGATACCGATGATATCGCCCTTCTTTACAGAGATCCCATTGACAACAGCATCACGGGTGGCAAAAGTAATTTCCAGCGTTTTTACCTGCCTGGTCCGCAGGCACATCTCCACAAAATTTTCTGCAAATGATTTTTCCCGTTCAAATGCCAGCAGGGCGGATAGCCCTTGGGGCAGGCTGTGGGAATCCACTACCGATACTTCTTTTTCCACAAGCTTGACAGCCTGCTCTGCCGCAAATTGCACATTGCTGTTATTGGGAAGAACAATAACACTTTCGGCAGGTACATCTATAACCGCATCAACAATATCTTTAACAGATGGGTTCATGCTTTGTCCTCCCGGAATGATCCGGTCCGCACCCATGCTGGTAAATATTGAGGCGAAGCCTGCTCCGGCAACAACCGCCACGATGCCGATTTCTCCCGAAAGGAAAATTCTGTCCGTTGCAGCCTGCTCTACCGCAGTTCTTGTTATTCTGCCAGACTCTTGACTGCTGTCATGCCAACGTGTTTTTGTAAACTGATCGAGCATATTGTCTATCTTTATATCGTGAATACTGCCATAGGTGAGCGATCTTTGCAGTACACTTCCCGGGTTGGCGGTATGGATATGTATCTTGATTGCATCCGCAGAACCGGCTACCAGGAGAGAATCGCCCAATTCTTCCAGATGATCGCGCAAAAGGCGTACGGAGAGAGCGTCGCCCTTGATGATGAGCTCCGTGCAGTAGGGGTAACGAGCATCAAATTCTTCTTTCAGATTTACCCTTTCTGTCGGCACCTCGGTAATTGATGGGATTGGCAGGGAAGATCCCGTCGTTTTCTTTTGCTCCAGCGCCGCACTCACTGGTTGCATGGCATGTTTTGCAATGCTCTGCCGACAACCTTCTAAAAAAACGATCAGGCCCAGGCCGCCGGCATCCACAACTCCCGCCTCTTTTAATACAGGCAGCAGATCAGGAGTGCGTTCGAGTGCATTCTTACCACTTTTTATGGCTACATTAAGCAATTCTATCAGGTTTATATCTTCCTGTATAGCGTTCCGGCTTCCCCTGGCCATCTCCCGTGCCACCGTGAGGATAGTCCCTTCCACAGGTTTGGAGACAGCTTTATATGCATAGACAATGCCATATTGAAAAGCTCGTCCCAGTTCTGGCAGCCTGGCCTTTTCTTTTCCGGACATTCCTCTGGCGATACCCTGAAAAAGTTGTGATAGGATTACTCCCGAATTTCCCCGCGCCCCCATTAAAGCACTGCGCGCGGCAACGCGGGCAATTTCCCCAATCGTGCAAGCAGAGGAAATACTTAAGAGTTCCCGTGATGCCGCCTGCAGGGTCAGAGCCATATTTGTACCGGTATCACCATCGGGTACCGGAAATACGTTCAGGTCGTTTATGATCTCTTTATGCTGTTCAAAATAAGCGGTGCCCTGCAGAAACATCTGCCGCAAATCATGACCGCTGAGCAAAACCGGCTTTTGCCCGCCATCGTCCATTATCCTCACTCCGCATTAAATTAAATAATAGTAGTGGGGTCTGCTGTTTTGTTCATTGCGCATAAAAACTAATTCCGATTACACCAGGGCCTGTATGTGTGCCGATTACAGGACTCAGCTCGCTAATGGTTATTTGTGCCTCCGGGAACCGTTCTTTGAGCATATGTTTCAGCGTCTCTACCGTCTCCGGCGCCTCGGCATGGAGTATATACAGGGGGAAGGCTCCCTTTGCCGGTGGCAACTCATCAACAATCCTTAGCAATGCTTTTTTCATTGTCCGGACCTTGTCATATGCATCCACCTTACCGTTGCTTAAGTGCAGTACCGGTTTTATTTTCAAAAGGGTTCCGAGCAGGGCTTGGGCACCGCCAATGCGCCCACCCTTTTTTAAATATTCCAGGGTATCCGGTACGAAAAATATACGCAATTTGCTCTTTTTAGCTTCGATAATGGCTGTTATTTCTTCTTTACTTTTTCCTTGTGCCGCAGCTTCGGCCGCTTCCCTCACCAGCATAGCCAGTCCGCCCGAGGTCGACAGGGAATCTATCACCATAATACGATTCATATCCACCATTTTTGCCGCGTTAAGTGCGCTCTCATAAGTGCCGCTGATGCCGGATGAAATAACGATAGTAACAACATCATTCCCGTCTTTAATTATTTGTTCAAATACCTTCACAAAATCACCGGGGGAAGGCTGTGAAGTAAAAGGCATTTTGGCAGAACTCCGTACCTTTGCGAAAAAAGCCGCATTGGAAATAGAACCGTCAATAATCACTTCGTTTTCAAAATTAACATACAATGGAACTACAGCAACATTATATTTACCAACTGTTTCCTGATCCAAAAAAGCTGTTGAATCTGTAACAATCCGAACCGGAGTCATATTTATCCCTCCTAAAATAATATCAGGCCGATTATTTCGTCATGCACGCAGCTAAAACCTTCTTGCACGCAAAAAAAACAAAAAGCCCCGGAATATAAACCGGGGCTTTAAGGCATGCGGTGCCGGGTTTTTCCCCCTTGCTTAAAAATCGGGAGTCAGAACAACCCGTTTTTCCAGCCGGCCGGCATGAGATTCTGTAAAAGATTTTTCAATCCGGCTCATGGGTCGCAGCTCCACAAAAGGTTCCACTTCGATCTTCTTATCCAGTACCATCTGCAGCACAACGGGATAATGTTCCGGCGGACAACCCCATGTTCCAAATATCTCTGCATCAAAGGCCATGAGACGGGAAAGCATATATTCCACCTTGTGCATACCATAACCTACAACGACTAAGCGCCCGACAAAAGAAAGGAGCTCTAAGCCAATCTCCTGACCGACCCTGCTGCCGGAACATTCTAATATTTTCCAGCCATAATTCGGCAGTCCTTTTGCTTTGCAGTAAGCACGGAATTCGTCCCTAATGTCTTTTATACTCTTACCAGCGGTATTGATAGTATGTGTGGCGCCATATTTCAGAGAACGCTCCAGCTTTTCCGGGATCAAATCCAGCGCAATTACTTCTGCGGCACCAAAAGCAGCTGCCATCTGTGTCACGTATACGCCGATACCACCGCATGCGCCGATGATGATCACATGTTCCCCTTCCCGAATATCAGCCCGTAAAGCAGCCTGATAAGGCGTGGAGATAGCATCGGCCAGTACGGACAAGTACTCCAAGGGCATACCCTTGCGATCGTTGACCACACAAAGGTCGGCTGCTGGAACTGGAATATGACTGGCAAATCCACCATAGATTCCCATACTGTTACCCGGCATTTTTTGCTGCAGACATCGATTGCCCCTTCCGGAAGCACAGATATCACAATTATTACAGGGCATTACTGCAGGAATTATTACCTCTTTTCCCATCATCCCAACATTACCTGCAACAACACGACCGCTAATCTCATGTCCCAAGGTAAGAGGCGGTTTGTTTACTGTAGGGACTCCATCGTAGAAATATCCCACGTCGGTGTGGCAAACCCCGCATCCGGCAACCTCCACCAGCACTTCGCCAGGTTTTAACTCCGGCATATCAATACTGGTGCGTAAAAGCTTGCCAGGTTCTACCATTTGCCATGTTTCAATCCTTGCCGGAATAACCATATTTAAGCCTCCCTTTCATGTTCTGCGCTTTACTGTACCAATTGAACTTTACCTGCCCCGCCATTGAGGATTACGCTTTTCCATAAACGCCTTCAACCCCTCCAGGGCATCTTCAGTCTTCATTAATTCTTTCAGATAGATATGATCTATTGTTTTTAATCCTTCAACCATGTTTTTGTCCAGTCCCGCCCGTGCTGCTTTTTTGGTTAACGCCAGGACTAGAGGGCTTTTATTAAGGAACCTATGCAAATACGCCTCAACCCCAGCTTCGAAATTTTCAGCCGGTAGCACTTTGTTTACAAGACCCATTCTTTCTCCTTTGGCT
>DMPF01000075.1:1494-8807 GCA_003456095.1 Bacillota bacterium | reverse complement strand
AGCGTCATGGAACAATCATCCTCACAGCATGAGGCCGCGAATAAATTGGGGATCAGCCGCGCCAGCCTTCTTAGAAAAATAAAGTAGTCCGGCCAAAGGTATTGTATTATTGTATTATCTCATTGGTATGATGATCCTGCGGTCTCGCTGCGATTATACAATTTTGGCACAATAGTGCGCAAATATGATACAAAATGTAATTGAAGCGATTTTTTCAATGACAGCAGGCCCCGTGCAGCCGCTAATCTTGATTTTAGCGAGTATGGCACGCAAATTGCAGTATAAATGTGTGATAAATTGCATTTAAGCTGTTTTACGAAGGGGGCTTTTTAATGGAAATTAAAAGCAGCGACCGTTATTGGAACCCAGCGCTGGAGACGTTACCCAGGGAACAACTCAGGGAGATGCAGTTTAAAAAATTTAAACGTATTCTGGAGTGGGGTTATAACAAATCCAGGATGTACCGCCGCATTTATGATGCAGCTGGGTTTGAGCCGGGGGATGTCAAGAACTGGGATGATCTTTTTGCGGTACCGACGCTGCAGAAAGAGGATTACCGCAGTGCCCAGGCCAAAGATCCATGGCCTTACGGCGACAGCCTCTGCGTACCTTTGGAAAAGGTTACGGAATACCACCAGACCAGTGGTACCACCGGGCAGCCGGTCTATCAACCGGACACCTGGCAGGATTGGGAGTGGTGGAGCGAGAGCTGGGCTTATATCCTCTGGGCTCAAGGTTTCCGCAACACGGACCGTGTCTTTATCCCTTTTGGCTATAATGTTTTTGTTGCTTACTGGGCCGGCCACTATGCTTGCGAAAAAATTGGTTGTGAGGTTGTACCCGGTGGCATCCTCAACACCGAGGAGCGACTGCTCAAGATCCAGGAACTGAGGGCCACTGCCTTGATGGCCACCCCCACCTACGTGCTGAGTATGGCCGATACCTGCAAGCGCGTCCTTGGTAAGGATGCCAAGGTTCTGACCGTCAGGCGCATTCTCTGTGCCGGGGAGCCCGGCGCCAGTGTCCCCACTACCAAAAGACGCATGGAAGAGGCTTGGGGCGCTAAGGTCTTTGATCATGTCGGTGCCACGGAGATTGGTGGATGGGGCTATGAATGTCTGGCTCAGCCCGGCGGCTTGCACCCCAACGAAGCCCTTTTCCTCGTGGAGCTTGTGGATCTTGACACAGGCAAACCAATCGAGGAACCAAACCGTTCAGGAAAAATTGTGATTACCGCATTTGATCGCTTTGCCCAACCCTGTATTCGATTTGACTCCAAAGATGTAAGCATGTGGGGTGAAACCTGCTCCTGCGGACGTTCCTTCAGGCTGTTGAAAGGAGGTATACACGGCCGCGTAGATCATATCACCAAGGTGAAAGGCGTACTTTTCAGTCCTGTTGCTGTGGAAGAAGTAGTGCGGGGGATGCCGCAGTTTGGTGATGAATATGAGCTGGTTGTCTCCAAGAAAGGTGATGTGGACGTAATAACCCTCAAGGTGGAGCTGTTGCCGCAGGCCGGTGTAACGCCGGAAGGGATTCAGCCTGAACTGGAACGGCAACTGCGTCTCAAGACCAACCTTGCCTACAAGATCGAGTTTCATCCCTTTGGCAGCCTTCCACGCTACGAGGTCAAGGCCAAGCGCTTTAAGGACCTGCGCCATACTTAGCAGCAGGGAGCAGGTCTGAACATATATACCAGATTTTTCAAAGAGGTGATCTCATGCTTTCAGCAGAAATCAATCTTAAAGAAATGGATCTCCTGATTAAAGAAATAAAAGCCAAAACTGAGCGGCTGGTGGATATATCCGGCGGCATGCAGTGTGTGGATCGGAATTGTGATCGCATGCTGGCCAGCCTTAAAATGCTGGAAATCAATATTTGTGATCTGCAAGATATTCTGGAATAAATAATTTTGCGAACAGAGATAAGCAGTTCAAGCAGGAGTGGTATTTTTTTTATTTTTGGAAGGTGGTTGAAAAAATGTATCTGCCCGATTTTGACTATATCGCTGCGGCGACTGTTGTAAAGGCAAGCCGGCTACTGGGCAGCCTGGGGCCTGAGGCCAAGCTCATTGCCGGCGGCACCGATGTCCTGCCCATGCTGAAACAGGGAACGCTTGCCACGAAAACGCTTATTTCCATTAACAGGTTGAGCGAACTGAAGAACATATCTTTTGAAAAGGGAAAAGGGCATATTATCGGAGCGTTGGCTACCCACAACGAGGTAATGAAGTCGCCTGTGTTGCAGGAGAAGTATATGTCCGTATGTGAAACAGCCCATCGTATGGCCAACAACCAGATTCGTAACATCGGGACGATCGGCGGTAATATCTCTAACGCCGTCCCCTCGGCTGACTTTCCTCCAATCCTCATTGCCCTTGGCGCGACGGTGACATTGCAGAACAGCAGCGGCAGCCGAACTTTGCCGCTGGAAGGTTTTTTCATGGGGCCGCGTCAGTCGGTGATTGCACAGGACGAAATATTAACGGAAATAGTCATACCGGAAAACGGCTTCAGCGGCAGCACCTATCACAAGTTCGGCCTGCGCCGTTCAGGTGCCTTGGCGGTGGTAGGTGTTGCTGTTGCTGTTGCCATGGAAGGCAATATCTGTAAAGATGCATGCATTGTCCTTGGTGCTGTGGCCCCTACCCCCATGCGGGCGAAGGAGGCGGAAGCACTGCTGAGGGGCAAAGAGGTTAGCGATGCATTGCTGGAAAAGGCTGGAAAACTTGCGGCGGCGGCGAGCAACCCTATTACGGACATACGTGGTTCAGAGGAATACCGCAGGGACATGGTCAGGGTCTTTACACGGCGCTGTCTGCGCAAGGCTATGGATAACGGCCATGTTTAAGCGAAGGATTTCAGGGACGGGGCCGACTTCGCCCGCAGAGCGGTAATACGTAACTTCAAAGGAGGAAGATGCCATGCAGGCAATTCAGGATAAAGAAGGAATTAAGCGTTATCTGATCACCTTGTATGTGAACGGTGACCCCTATACGAAGGTGGTTAAAGCAAATACGCTGCTTGTAAATGTACTGCGCGACGATTTGGACCTCACGGGGACAAAGAAAGGTTGCGAACTGGGCGACTGCGGTTCCTGTACTGTGCTTTTGGACGGCAAGCCTGTTAATGCATGCTTGGTGCTGGCCGTTGAAGCAGATGGGCGGGATATTATTACTATTGAGGGTCTTGGTGATAACGAAAAACTCGACCCTATTCAGGAGGCCTTTATTGAAAACGCCGCCTTGCAGTGCGGCTACTGCACAGCGGGGATGATCATGTCGGCGAAAGCCCTCCTGAACAGCAACCCCGACCCCACGGAAAAGGAAGTGCGCGAAGCCATTGCCGGTAACCTTTGCCGCTGCACTGGCTATGTGAATATTGTCAAAGCCATTCTCAGCTGTGGCCGGCAGTCTAAGGGAGGGGACGAATAATGATGGAAGGAAAATTTTCCGTAATCGGAAAAAGTAAACCCAGAATCGACGGCCGGGTTAAAGTAACAGGCCAGGCCAAGTATACGGGCGATCTTAAACTTTCCAATATGCTGGTGGGAAAGATCCTCACCAGCCCCCATGCCCATGCCATGATTTTAAAGATTGACACAACGGAGGCGCAGCGTCAGCCAGGCGTTAAAGCTGTGATCACACACGAGGACGTGCCCGATTTAAAATATGGCATCAGCCCGGCGCGCTGGGATGAGAATATCTTCTGTATTGACAAGGTACGCTTTGTCGGCGACAAGGTGGCTGCTGTGGCTGCTATTGACGAGGAAACGGTTTACAAAGCGCTGGCCCTGATCAAAGTGGATTATGAACTGCTGCCCGCCGTTTTCGATCCCATCGAAGCGCTACAGGAAGGCGCCCCGTTGGTGCATGAACAGTGTCCCGGCAATGTGAATACGGAGATCCACCAGAATTTTGGGGACGTGGAGAAAGCCTTTGCCGAGGCTTATTATGTGCGCACCGACACTTTTGTGGGGCAGCGCACTTACCAGTGTCCCATTGAGCCCCACTCCGCCATCTCCGTTTGGGAAGGGGGCAAGCTAACCGTTTACTCCAGCACCCAGTCGCCCCATTATTTCCAGTATTACATCGCCCGCCAATTTGGCTTGAAAATGGGTGACGTACGCGTGATCAAGCCGCACATGGGCGGGGGCTTTGGCGGTAAACTGGAACCAACCGGCTTGGAATTTGCCGGGGCGGCGCTGGCTATGCGGACAGGCCGGCCGGTCAAGATGTTTTACGACCGGCATGAGATGTTTGCCCATAACAGGGGCCGGCATAAGCAAATCATGAAGGTCACCACCGGCGTGGACAAGCACGGCAAGATTCTGGGCGTACACGCCGACTTCATTATGGACGGCGGCGCTTATACAAGCCTCGGTGTGGCCACGGCGTACTATGCCGGTGCCATGTTGCCCCTTACTTACGAATATGAAAACTACAAGTTCGACATGATTCGGGCTTATACCAACTTGCCCGCCTGCGGCGCGCAGCGTGGGCACGGGCACCCCCAGCCCCGTTACGCTTACGAGTGCCACCTGGATATGCTCGCTAAAGATCTGGGGATGGATCCGCTGGAGCTGCGCCTGATCAATACGCGCAAGCCCAATACGGTAACTCCCAATGACTTCAGGGTAAATTCGTGCGAACTGGAAGCTTGCCTAAAAAAAGCCAAGGAGATATCCGGCTGGGAGGAGAAGCGCAAAAACCTGTCCTCGGGTAAAGGTATCGGCTTGGCGGTAGGCAGCTTTGTTACCGGCGCCGGTTATCCCATCTACCGCACTGACCTGCCCCAGGCTGCCGCCATGATCAAGGTAAACGAAGACGGCACCTCCGCCACGCTATATACGGGAGCCGTGGATATCGGACAGGGTTCCGATACAATCCTCTGCCAGATGGCTGCCGAAGCCATGGGTTTTACTTATGAGCAGATGAAAATTGTTTCCGCGGATACGGAAACGACGCCACATGATTTTGGCGCCTATGCCAGCCGGCAGACGCTCATGTCCGGTGCCGCGGTCAAGCAGGCCGGGGAAGAGGTTAAGCAGCAAGTTATCGAGATGGCCTCCATGATGCTGCAGACGGACTACCGCGACCTGGAATGCCGCGAAGGGGTAATCTGGCGCAAAACTGATCCATCGGTAACCATAACTTATGCCGCGGTGGCCCGTGATTTTTTTGTGCGGAAAGGACCGCTCGTAGGTAAAGGTTCTTACACCCCACCCAAACTGGGTGGGACGTTCAAAGGCGCACCGGTAGGCACCTCTCCCGCATACAGTTTTTGCGCCCAGATCAGCCAAGTGGATATTGACGAGGAAACGGGGGAGATCAAAGTGGAGCATGTCTGGGACGTCCACGACTGTGGCACGGTGATCAATCCCGCCCTATTGCACGGCCAGGTCCACGGGGCCCTTTTTATGGGCATGGGGGAAGCTGTCTGGGAGGAAGTTGTCTTTGACGACAAAGGAAAGATTCTCAACGCCAACCTTGGCGAGTACCGTCTACCCACAGCCCTTGATATGCCCAATATTACTTCCGAACTGGTATTCAGCCCGGAACCGGAACCAGCCGGACCATGGGGCGTCAAAGAGGTGGGCGAAGGCTCCACTATTCCCACCATGGGCTGCTATTCCAACGCCATCTACGATGCCATGGGCGTGCGCGTTTACAGCCTGCCCCTCAGCTATGAAAAAGTATGGCGTGCCCTCAAAGAAAAACGGGAACATGAGCAGCAGAAATAAAAGAAAACCTCACGGAGTGTATTGACATACTGCGGCAGGCAGTGTAAAATCTTTATAGGTTTAGCAACCAAAGACTATGAAAGAGGAAAGTAAGCTGGTGATGTTTTCCACAGAGATGAGGGGCCGCGGCTGAAAGCCCCTTGGCATAACCACCGGACGAAGTTCCCTCTGGAGTTGCGGGCTGAAGTACCGTAATAGGGCAATAATTGATGCCGGCATATGATAGTTCGGTAATAAGATTCGGCAAAGCGATGAAGGAGAGAAGTAGGTAATCGACGGAGCACAGAGAGCCGGGGGTTGGTGTAACCCGGAGTCCTGGATTACTGAAATACACTCCTGAGAAGCAAACCGAAAGCCGGTGGTGCCTTATCGGTCAGTAGGCTTTGACGGAAACTTCCACCGTTAAAAGGAAGGGGGTATAAGGCCGGGTTAACGGGTCCGTACCTGACACCACTGCTGATGCAAACAGGAATCATTTGGGGTATTGGGTACGCATGCCGGTCCGTACCCTTAAATGAGGGGGGCATTATATGCCCAATCAGGGTGGTACCGCGTGAAGCTTAAGCTTGCGTCCCTAAGGGGACGGAAGCTTTTTATGTTTATAGCCCGTCTTCATGGAGACTGCAGCCCGGAAAAGGCGCCCTGCGCCACGGCGTGAATGTAGGCCTGAGCAGTAAAATCGCAAATAGTTTAAGAAAAGGAGGATGTATGATGATTGTTGTTTTGGATGCAGGCGCCAATGAAGGAGAAATTGCCGAGGTGGAAAAAAGGATCAGGAATTTCGGTTATGATGTTTACCGTTCCAGCGGTGAAAACAGTACTATCCTGGGCGCGCTTGGTCCTCCACGGGAAGATATTAAAGAGGCTTTGGGGAATATGCCTTCCGTGGAGCGGATAGTGCTTGCCGCACCGCCTTTTATGCTCGTGAGCAAAGCGTTCAAGCAGGAAAAGACCGTTATTAGTGTCGGAGGGGTGGAGATCGGCTCTGGAAAAGTGGTTCTGATGGCCGGGCCTTGCGCCGTTGAGGATCGGGAATCTTATCTTCGAGCTGCCATTGCGGTAAAAGAAGGCGGGGCGCATTTTTTAAGGGGCGGAGCCTTTAAACCGCGCACTTCCCCATATAGTTTCCAGGGCCTGGGGGAAGAAGGTTTAAAAATTATGGCCGAGGCCAGGGAGCTGACGGGCCTCCCCATCATCACGGAGGTGCTTGACCAGCACTCTGTGGATGTTGTGGCCCGCTATGCCGATATCATTCAGGTCGGCACGCGCAATATGCAAAATTTCAAGCTGCTTAAGGAACTGGGTCAGTTGCAGAAACCGGTTTTATTGAAGCGGGGCATGTCGGCGACGATTGAGGAATGGCTGATGGCGGCAGAGTATCTGCTAAGCAACGGCAACCAACGCGTGATCCTCTGTGAAAGAGGTATACGCACTTTTGAAACAACATATACCCGCAATACGCTGGATCTGAGCGCCATCCCCATCGTCAAAGAATTAAGCCACCTGCCCGTATTTGTCGATCCCAGCCATGGCACCGGTAAATGGAAATGGGTTCCCCCGATGTGCCTGGC
>DMPF01000075.1:0-1082 GCA_003456095.1 Bacillota bacterium | reverse complement strand
TGTGTGACGGGCCCCAATCGCTGGTCCCGGAGAAGTTTGCGCAAATGGTTGATTTGCTGAAAGGAGTGGCGCGGGTTGTCGGCCGGACTCTGTGAGAAACCGCTGTTTAAAAAATGCTGTATCCTTGGTCTGGGTTTGATGGGAGGTTCGATGGGTTTGGCCCTGGGAGAGCATAAAGTTGTGCGGGAGCGCTGGGGCTACGATCTTGATGCCGCGGCGATGCTGCAGGCGAAAAAGAGGGGGGCGGTGGACCGGACGGCAGCGCTGCCCCACGCCCTGGCTGATGCCGAACTGGTTATCCTCGCCATGCCGGTGCGGCAAATTATGCGGACGTTGGAAATGCTGGGGCAGAACGTCTCCTGTCTGCCAGAGGGCGCCATTGTCACCGACCTGGGAAGCACCAAGGAAAAGGTGGTGCAGGCCATGGATGCGGTCCTGCCGGCGGGCGTGAGCGGTATAGGCGGCCATCCCATGGCCGGTTCGGAAAAGGCAGGGATCGGTGCGGCGGATGCCTTGCTGCTGAAAAATGCCGTTTATATACTAACCCCCGCGCGCCAAATGAAGGCAGCAGCCCTGCATAAAATGCGGCAAACAGTCCGTGCCATCGGCGCCCGTCCGCTGGTACTGGAAGCCGCGGCACACGACAAAATGGCAGCCCTGGTCAGCCATCTTCCCCAACTGGTGGCCGTTGCCCTGGTAAACAGCCTGGGCGACAGTGGGCAAACAAAGGGGCCGCTGCTAAGGCTTGCCGGCAATGGCTTTCGGGATACCACCCGCATTGCGATGGGCGATCCGGGGATGTGGTACGATATATTTCAAACAAACAAGCTGTTTTTAAAAGAATCCCTGCAAATATTTATGAAAGAGCTTGATTTGATCTATAATTGCCTTGAGCAGGAAGACGAAAAAGAGGCAATAGCAAGATTGAGCAGAGCCGGATCCGTAAGGCGGCAACTGACCGCATTATCCTGATTGGAAGGTTGAACAATGGATATTACTATCGAACCAAGAAAGCAACTGCACGGCCGTACCAGGGTGCCTGGCGATAAATCCGTTTCCCATCGGGCGCTGATCCTCTCTGC
>DMPF01000072.1 GCA_003456095.1 Bacillota bacterium | reverse complement strand
AGTTCCTTGGCAAGCTCGCATTTAACCAAGCTGCCAAGCATCTGTTGCGGGCTCTTGCAGGAGCTTAAGTTTTCGAGCATGTCAGAATAGCGCTGTTCGGCCAGTTTAACCCACGCCGGGCAGCAGCTTGTAAACTGAGGAAGTCTTTCACCTGACCGGAGGCGGTTGAGGAATTCTGTGCCTTCCTCAAGGACGGTGAGATCCGCGGCAAAGGCGGTATCATAAACGTATGACGCGCCCATGTGACGAAGCGCCGCGGCAATCTGCCCCATGTATGTCTCTCCGGCCGTAAGGCCGAATGCCTCCCCGATGCCGATACGGACAGCAGGAGCTACCTGCACTGCCACAATTATCGAGGGATCGTGCAAGGCTTGCCAAACCCGCTCCACATCGCTTTTTACCGTCAGCGCTCCGGTCGGGCAGATATTGGCACACTGTCCGCAGTTGACACATTCCACATCACCGAGGCCCTGGCCGAACGCCGGCAGAACCTGAACCTTGCTGCCGCGGTAAGCAAAGTCAAGCGCGCCGATGCCTTGCACTTCCTGGCATATCCTTACACAGTCACCGCAGAGCACGCACTTGTTGGGATCCCTTGCCACTGCCGGGCTGGAGATATCAACCGGGAGCTTTTGACCTTTGGATCGGTAACGCACAGTACCGACGCCGAGGCGGGCTGTCAGGTCAAGCAGCTGACACGAAGTAGCTTTCGGGCAGGTAGGACAGCTCACCTCATGGCTGGCTAAAAGTAGCTCTGCCGTGATTCGTCTGACCTTCCGCAGTTCAGCCGTGTTGGTATGAACAACCATACCCGGCTCCGGAGCTGTTGTACAGCTGGCGACGACTCCCCTGCCCTGAATATCCACAACACAAAGGCGGCATGCACCGTATACACTTAAATCACTGTGATAACAAAACGTGGGCATATTTATTCCCACACTGCGAATCAGCTCAAGCAGATTGCGCTGTTGCCCTATTGTCGCCGTACGGCCGTCGATCACCAGTGTATTATTTTCCGTAATTCCGGCTGCCGATTGGCTGGTAATTTCGCTCATCTGTCTTCTCCTCCTTAAACTGCCGCTATGGCTTCAAACTTGCACAAACTGGCACAGATGCCACATTTTGTGCATTTTGTAACATCGATACGGTGAGCTTCGCGCTTCTCTCCCTCGATCGCCCCGACAGGACATTTCATGCTGCAGCGATGACAACCATTACACAAGGAGGGGTCTATCGTATACGTCTTCAGCGCGACACAAACGCCGGCGGGGCAGTAACGCCGGTCGATATGCGCCAGGTACTCGCTCCGGAACAACTTAAGCGTACTGATTACAGGATTGGGAGCGGTTTTGCCGAGGGCACACAAGCTGGCCGTTTTCACAACCTTCGCCGTCTCCTCAAGCAGTTCCAGATCTCCGGGCTGCGACTTGCCGTCAACGATATCCTGTAGGATGGCAAGCATCTGCTTAGTGCCTTCGCGGCATGGTATGCACTTGCCGCACGATTCGTGCTGCGTAAACTCCATAAAGAACCTGGCTACCTCGACAATACAGGTAGTATCATCCAGTACCACGATCCCGCCGGAACCCACCATTGCCCCCACTTGAGCAAGGTTCTCGAAATCAAGGGGCATGTTAATATGCTCCGCCCCAAGGCAACCGCCCGAAGGGCCGCCAATTTGGACAGCCTTGAAATTGCGCCCATCCGGGATGCCGCCACCAATTTCATAAACAATCTCGTTCAAGGTTGTGCCAAGGGGAACTTCGATCAATCCAGTATTTAATATGCGCCCCGTCAGGGCGAAAGTCTTTGTGCCCGGGCTTTGCGGCGTTCCATGCTTCTTGAATTCGGCCGCACCGCGTTCAATAACATCTCTCACTGTGGCCAGTGTCTCAACATTGTTGACTACTGTTGGCTTTCCGAACAGACCGCTTTGCGCGGGGAACGGCGGCTTGGGCCGGGGCATCCCCCGCTGGCCCTCGATCGACGCCAGGAGCGCGGTTTCCTCTCCACATACAAACGCACCGGCACCTTCCACGACCTCGCATTCAAAGTTAAAGCTGCTGCCAAACAAGCCTTTGCCTAACAGGCCTGCTTTACGGGCGCCGTCTATGGCCTTTTGCATCCGTTCCAGTGCAAGCGGGTACTCACTCCGGATATAGAAATAGCCGTGGCTTGCACCAGAAGCAAAAGCCGCGATGATCGCTCCTTCAAGCACCCTGTGGGGGTCACCCTCCATGATGCTTCTGTCCATAAATGCACCCGGGTCGCCTTCATCCCCGTTGCATACAATATACTTGATATCGCCTTTAACCGCAAGCGCAAACTGCCATTTTTTCCCTGTTGAAAAACCGGCGCCGCCGCGCCCTCGCAGGCCGGATGCGGCGACTTCATCGCATACCTGCGCAGGGGCCATCTGCGTGATTACACGCCACGCCGCCGCATAACCGCCGCGCATAATATATTCATCAATGCTTTCCGGTTCGATGTGGCCACAGTCTACCAAAGATATGCGCTTTTGTTTTGTGTAGAACGGTATTTCGCGGGAGTTCCGGAAGGTATGTCCGTTATTCGGATCACGGTAAAGCAGCCTTTCAACTGGGTTGCCGGAGCGGATCCACTCGCCGACTATTTCGGTTACATCTTCCGCCGTTACGTGACAGTAAAAAATTTCTTCCGCGCCGGCAGCAAGCGGCTGAACAGTAACCAGCGGCCCTTTTTGGCACAAGCCGTGGCATCCTGTCTTGCTGACGACGGCGGTACCAAAAATACTCGTTGCCTCCTTGCTTTTTACAGCCCCATTGCTCTTTGGTCCGCCCGTGCCACCATCGCAAACACCAGACCCGCACCCGTCATCTGTCATTACCACCGCGTCAATACCCGGAATCGCGCCGGTCAGCCTGATGAATTCTTCATATACCGCTTTTGACCCGCTGGCAATACAACCTGTACCGGCACAAATGAGCACACGATAATTAATTCCGGCTATCCTCTGTCTTGCCTTTTCAGCGATCTCTACCAGGTTTACAGCAGTCATTCGATCTCCCCCGTTCCTCTTCTTTCCTCTTCTAGCAATATCCCATCCAGCACTTGCCCTAGTTTGTCCGTGTTAACCTGGCCGTAAACACGGTCGTTAATCACTACGACAGGCGCCAAACCGCAAGCACCAAGGCAGGAAACTTTTTCAAGGGTAAATAGCATATCATCCGTAGTCGATTTCTTGTTATTGAGCTTGAGTCGCTTCTCGATCAGGTCCAGCAGCGACTGACTGCGGTTCACATGGCATGCGGTTCCGTCACAAACCCTGATGATATACTTGCCCTTGGGTTCCAGGGAGAAATGGGCATAAAACGTGGCTACGCCGAATACTCTCGCCCGGGGAACGCTTAGACTGGTAGCGATATAACTCAATACCGGCTCAGGCAGATACCTGTATTCCTCCTGCACAGACTGGAGTATGGCGATTAACCGCGCCGGGTTGTTACCGAAGTTGTCGAGTATTTCATTTACTTTCTGAAAGCGTCGCACCTCCGGCGGTTTGCTCGTTAATGTACTTTTCATCAATTTCACCCCTTCTGTAAAGGTTTTGCTCGAGTTCGTAGCTAAGCAGCGCGTATCCCGCTGCCAGGTTCTCATTCCGCACAATCACATTATCCGGTATCTGCAGAGTTATCGGCGCGAAATTCCAGATCGCGAGGGCTCCGGCCTTTATCATCAAATCAGCAACTTCTTGTGCCGTATCGACTGGGACTGCAATGATGCCGATCATGATGCTCATGCGGCGCATCAGGTCCGCCAGCTTTTCTATGGGTAACACTTGAACTCCGCCTACAATATCGCCTGCCTTTGCCGGATCCGCATCGAACGCCGCGGTTATCCTGAGGCCGTATTGCTTGAACCCCGGATAAGCCATCAAGGCACGTCCCAGCGAGCCGGCGCCGGCAAGAAACGCCTCTTTTGTGTTTCTCATTCCCAGAAGATTTTCAATCTTCTCCATCGTCAAGTGGACCGGATAACCGAGTTTTTGAACCCCGGTTGCCACACAAGCCAGATCCTTTCTGACGAGGCTGGGATCTACGTTGAGAAGCTGTGCGAGATGGCCGCTCGAGGCATACTTTTGCCCCTGCTGCTTCATGTTTTGCAGGATTTGATGGTATTTTGGCAATCGTGTTACCGTTGCCACATCGACTTTCGGCATGCCTTCACCTCCTGAACCATCCCCATTTTTGCTGCCTCCTTGCGGTTGAGCATCTTCTTAAGATTAGACTATAATTAAAGCATAAATCACCCCGATTACGCCAATAAGCGCAAGAGTATAAACAACTGTTGCTGGCATCACCCCGTCCTTCGCCATGGCTTTGCCAAACATGCCGAAAACCAGAGGGTGCACTAAAAAGGGCATGGCAAATATAAATGGAATCATCTCAGCAGCCTCAGCGCCAAACATGCCTCCTTGCAGTGCGGCAAAGAGCCCAAAGTGAGATATGGACGAAGAGGTTGCCATCGCCGCGTGGGTTAAAGGCATGCCAAATAGGTGCAGGAGCAAAGGACTGCCCATAACGGCCACCAGCTGCCAGCCAAAGGAAAACTGCATTAACCCCTTTACCTCAACCGCCTCCCTGCCCTGAGCTCCCCTTAAAGTGCGCAATGAGTATATGGTCAGGATAATGCCTGCAAGCACAATGAGCGCTGCCCAGCCTGTCATAAAGATACCCTGCTTCATGCTGAGCGCAAAGATAGTGAAGATAAAAATATGACCGAAAAAAGGAATATTGATCATGATCGGTGCCCTTGCTGCCGCATCCTGCCCAAGGTCTCCGGCTGTACAGGCCCCGGTTAGGCCGGCATGAGAAAGGGACCCTGCCATCCCCGGCGCCAGGTTGCGCACATTGTTCGCCAAGCCGAATAAAATTAATAGGGTTAAGCCGCCAAACATCCAGAATATTTGTCCGAAAAAGCCAAATGCCATCACAGAGGTCATGCCAGTCAGCGCAAAGGCTTCCATAATTCTGGAACCACCGATCATAAAGTTGGCAGCCAGCACCACTGGAATTCCGGCAAACAACAAAGCTCTAACGGTGGGACCAAACTGCCATCTGGACAGCATCATGCCCAATGAAGAAGAAATAAGCATGGCAAAAAAGATCTGGGGCAAAGGTATGGCTTGCTTTACCGCCTGGGCTATATAGCCGGAAACCAGTAAGACCAGTACAATGGCAGCTATTTCCGTGAGCCCTTTGCGTAAATACACGGACTTACTCTTTATTGTTGCTTTGTTGTCAATCAATATAAACGAAGCCACAAAACCGATATAAGTGAGCAAGGGATAATGCGCGCTTAAAGGATCTCCTGCCTCAAGGCCGACTATCAGCCGCCTTATTCCTTCGATTGCAAAAAATATAAAAGGCACCTGGAAAAGGAAAAAAAATTGTGTCCGCTTGGTTCCAAGGATTATTTCTTCCTGGGACAGTTGGATAATATCCTCGCCATCCGGCCTTCTGCCGGTGAGGGGTTTTTCCCACACCCCCCCCCCCCCCCCCCCAAAAAAACAAAAAAAAAAACAAAAAAATAAATC
>DMPF01000175.1:4051-4394 GCA_003456095.1 Bacillota bacterium | reverse complement strand
GGCAGGCTATAGCGCATGCCGAAATGATTCATGGCAATGCCGTCGCACAAAGCCAGGGTGTTGAACTCAAAGGGAACGCCTCCCGCTCCCCGGACCGCTTCTTTGATCCCCGCGACGAATTCATTTAAGTGGGCATGCCCCGGCACAATTTCGGCAAAGGAATTGGCGATGGCAACAAACGGCTTCTGAAAGTCCGCCTCCTCATTAATTATGCCGGTAGCCCGCAACAGGCTGCGGTGCGGAGCACGCTCCACACCTTTTTTGATCACTTCGCTGTGCATATAAAGCCTCCCCATCCCAGAATATCAATGACATATCAATAAAATGGCGGAGAGAGTGGGAT
>DMPF01000175.1:0-3715 GCA_003456095.1 Bacillota bacterium | reverse complement strand
TTTGAACCCACGGTGCCTTGCGACACACACGATTTCGAGTCGTGCGCCTTAAACCGGACTCGGCCATCTCTCCGCATTGCTGCATGTTTGTAATTATACAACATGGTGCACTTTTATGCAAAGGGATACGCTGCCTGACAGAGCCCGTGCCGGTTTCGGCCTCGCAGGACGGTCAAGAGCGTGCGCAGCGGTATTGCCCCCACAGGCCTCAGGGCAGCTACTGGTCGAAAGCCATATACGTAATGCGAATACCAAACCTGCCGTTTACGAGGACGACCTCACCCTGGCCCACCAGGCACTCGTTGGCATAAAGCTTGATGGGTTCACCGTCCAAACGATCAAGGCTAAGCGTCTCACCGGGGACCAGGCTGACGACCTTTTTCAGAGGAATGGTGGTATCGCCCAGCACCGCAGATATTTCCACCGGAATATTTTTGATCAGCTCCAGGCGGCCGGTCTTTTCACGACCATTTTCCGCTTCAGCCATTTTGCTTTCTCCTTTTCATCCCATTATATTTAAAATTGCCGATTAAAAGCTGCCAAGCTGCCTGACCCTTGCAGCCGGATCGGGAATATGCAATATTTTCACACCGTAGCTTTCATCTATGGCGACAACTTCTCCCTGGGCAATAAGTTTACCGTTGACAAATATATTTACCGAATTGTTAACATAATTTTCCAGCTCAACCACGCTTCCCGGAATGATCTGCATAACTTCTTTCAAGCTTTTTTTAGCTTCCCCCAGGCGCACAGAAAGTTTGAGGGGAAAACCGAGAATCATGCTCAAGTTGGGCGAAGGATCTCCCTCTTCTGCTTCCGGGACAAAAAGCTCGCTTGCTCCTTGCAACAACGCATCCATCTCATCCTGGGACAGCATATCATCGCTCAGATTTATTTCCATCATTGTCCCTCCTCTTCAGCCCATCGCGTGATCTGTACGGCCGCATTGTGCCCGCACAGACCGGCGTGTCCCTTGAATAAAAGCTCCTTTTCCACATAGATATCCAACTCATCCGCTTCACGGGTATAAAGCTGAATGACGTCGCCTTCCCGGAACTGCAGAAAGTCATCAAGGGAAACGGTCGTTTTCCCCAAAAGGGCCGTAACCTTTAAATCCACTTTCTCCAATTGTTTTATGATCACTTTTTCCCTGCTGTGGGGAGCATCAAGATTCGCCTGTTTAAACCAGACCTGCGCATTGAGCCTGGGAGCAATCTTCTCAATGGAGATATAGGGCAAACACAGGTTTATTAACCCTGTATTGTCTTTAATCTGGACATTGAAAGTAAGCAGAATGACAGTTTCCGTGGAGGCAAACATCTGATTATACTGCTGGTTCGTATCCATGGTTTCCACTGTTGGGGAAAGCCTGGCGATATCTCCCCAGGCATAACAGAGATTATTTAAAAATTTTGTATTGATCTGACGCATTACGGTGATCTCGATATCCGTAAGCTCCCTCGTCTGCGGCGGCATCGTTCCTCCTCCCCCAAAAACAATATCGATGATGGGGAAGACAATGGACGGGTTGGTTTCCAGCAGTGCGCTTCCCAACTCCTGGCTCATATTAAAAATAGTCACCAAGGTGGGTACCTGCAGCGAAAAAACAAACTCCTCATAGGTAACCTGGCTCACCGACAGCAGCTGCACCTTCGCCGGAACCCGCAAATATGTGGAAAGGAAATTGCCCAGCACGCGCGCAAAATTTTCGTGGATCACCCGCAGGGTGCGCATCTGCTCCTTGGAAAGCTTGCTCGGCCGCCGAAAATCATACAAGCGGTGTTCACCGGCAATATTTTTGCTCTCCTGCTCCTCAATCACGCCACTGCCCAAGGCGGCAATTAAGGAATCAATTTCCTCCTGCGACAGGTTGTTCCTGGTCAGACAAATCCCCTCCCCCGCCAATAACCCAGCTTTTTAGGCTGAAGGTTGAAGACTGAAGTATTTTAGACGATAAACCGCTTTTTTATGCCCGCACATTTAATGTTAAGGTCCACAGTTCGTCAGCGACAACCATCGCCCTGGCTGCCGCCTGCAGGGATCTTTGCCCCAGGATCAATGCCACCATCTGTTGGGACAGATCCACATTTGCCTTTTCCAAATAACCCTGTTTGATCTCCCCAAAACCCCCTTCTCCCGGAACTCCCTGCTGGGGCGGCCCCGAGTCCTCGACGGGGATCAACGTGTTATCTTCGTGCGGCAACAGCTGCTGTGGGTTGCTAAAACGGTAAAGGGGAATGGTCCCCAATGTTTCCTGCGCAATAGCGCCATCAGCAGCGGAGCTGACAAAAAGGACTTTGCCGTCCGACGCAATGGATAAGCTGCCATCCCTGCTGTCCATACCTTTTTCGTGTAAATTATGAACTCCTACCAGTCTATCCCCGCCTGATGTGACCATAAAGCCGGCCGCATCGACGGAAAAAGCGCCGGCGCGCGTATATGCCCGGCTCCCGTCGGGGCGGGTCACCGCAAAAAAACCTTCCCCCATAATAGCCAGGTGAAAAGGGTTACCGCTAAAATCCAGCGCTCCCGTTTCAAAAAAAGTCTTGAGCGAAGCGGGAGCTGTCCCGGTCCCCACCGCCGGCTCTGGGAGATTGTTTCCGGTGTGGGGCAGTCTCCTTTGCCGCAGTGTTTCCAGGGGCAGTTCGTGAAAAGATATGCGCCTCTCTTTAAAGGCAATGGTGTTTGTGTTGGCCAAATTATGCGCTACCGTATCAATGATCTGCTGGTAACCGCGCACAGCCGCATAACCTGTTGCCAAGGAACTTAACATGGAAAAACCTCCTTTTTTTCCTTTAATCTTTTACCTTAAAGATCCCAGCTCATTGGCTGCCCTGGCGAGTAAGCGGTCATAGGTCTGGGCGATTTTTTGTGCCGCTTCATAGGTGCGCCGCACTTTGACCAACTGTGTCATCTGCCTGACAATATCAACATTTGATTCCTCCAGATATCCCTGCCGCACCACTGCCCGCTCCGCCAGCAGCGCAACCTGGTTTCCCCTTTCCCGGAAGAGATTAAAGCCGTCTTTCGCCAACAGGGCCTCCTGCGGAAAAGAAACAATACGCAGCCGGTCCACAAGCCGGCCGTTTAAATATAAATCCTTTTCACCGTGCAGCTGGGGGTGCTGCTCCCCAAGGGAAATACGACCTCTTTCCCCCATAACTCCAAAACTCTGGCTATTGACCAGGAACCCTTCGCTGTTTAGATGGAAGTGGCCATCCCGAGTATAGCGAAGTCCGTCCGGCGTTTCCAGGACAAAATACCCCTCACCCTGGATAGCGAAATCAAGGGGGTCTTCCGTCAGCCTCAACGCGCCAGGCTGGTGCATGTGATAAATGGCCTCCACAGCGACATTTTCGGCCAGAACACCGATCGGCCTTAATCCCGGCTGCGCCGCCGCCGGGATTGGTCCTGCCAGCAGGTGCCTTTGTCCTGGCAAGACGCGACATCCTTGATAGTGGATGAATATTTCGGGAAAAGATTCGTTAACAACTTCGCTGTGTTTAAATCCCGGCGTCTTAAGATTCGCCAGGTTGTTGCCGATAACATCCAGGCGAACCTGGTTTACAAGCATGGACCCTACAGCCGTATATAATCCCCGCAAAGCAAATCCCCCCGTTTTAAGATAGATTAAAATTATACCCACTTTATTTATCGTCATCGCATCTTTCAGTGTTAACTCCTTTGACCTTTTTGCAGGCAGGATGCCTGCGCT
>DMPF01000119.1 GCA_003456095.1 Bacillota bacterium | reverse complement strand
GGAGAGGGGAGCTCCAAAAGCCTCCCATCCGGGATAATCCTTGATTTTTTTAAAGTATGGCGCCGGTGAGTTCTTTTCGCATGCCCTTCGCACGATCGCGCCCAGTTCCATATCCCAGTCCACTTCTTGCTCAATCGTAACCAGATCGCCAGTATCTGTCAATGCTTTAATAAATTCCCGGTTATCCTTATAGTACTTGTAAGCCATTACAGCTGCCTCCTTAATTTTTTTTTAATCTAAATCAAGATCCACCATTTCTTAACAATTTTTCCGTTAGCTTTGCATTACCACCCCTTACTGGTTACTTTTTCGCAGAAACCGTCCCATTTCCCCTGGGCGATTAGGATCATCTCCGCCAGCTCCCGGGCCACACCTTTGCCGCCGGCTTTTTCCGTCACCCAGTGGGCTGCTTCAAGGGCCTGCCGTTTTGCATCGGACGGGGCCGCGGCAAAGCCCACCCTGCGCATTACTCCCAAATCGATAACCTCATCGCCCACGTAGCAGACCTCTTCATCCGTAATATTCAGCTCTTCCAGCAGTTTTTCATACTGGCCCACTTTTTCTTTGGTTTCGTAATAACGCTTTACGCCTATATCGGCCATACGGGCAGCCACGGTCTTGGACTTGCGCGTGATAATAGCAATTTCAATACCGCAGATCATCAGCGCGTTGCTGCCGAAACCGTCTTCGTGGCAGAAAGCGCGCAGGCGGTTGCCGTTATCATCGTAAATGACCGTATTGTCTGTGAGTACGCCATGCACATCGAAGATCACCAGCTTGATCTTTTTTGCTCGCGCTACCGCATCATCCCAGTTTTTGCCATAAGACATTTTTTCTTACCCCTTTCTGTTTTCCTTTTAATTCTGAGCCCTGAGCCCTGAATTCTGAATTCTCCTAGAATCCGTATTCCTGCCAGCGGGACTGGACCTTTGTCAGCATCTCCTTATCCATGGTAATTTCCACGGGCTTGTTTTCCCATTCGTATGGGGTCGTGGCATCAATTAAAATACGGGATGTGATCAGTTTGCTGGAGTTTGGATCCAAAGCGGGATCGAGTGGAGTAGAGCGTCCCCGTTTGATGATCTCGGTGTCGCGCAGTGGATCATAACGTACGGACATGGCCCACAGCACCCTGCCAATATCGTCCGCCTTGATATCATCGTCAACCACGATAACCCCTTTGATGCCGTAGCTGCCCGTGGTGCTGGCGATAATGGCATTGGCTACCTGGGCGGAATGACCGGGATAGCTCTGCGTTACCGAAGCGATGGCCCAGAAGCGCCCCGCAGACTCAGGGGGGATATATACGGATTGAATGCCTGGTATACGCATATGTTCAAGGTCGGTCCAGAGGGAGGCATTGCGTGTAAAGGCAAGGAGCATGTGCATATCGGTAACAGGTCTGCCCACGGAGGTGGCCCACAAAACAGCATTGTCGCGGTGCAGCACACGCTTCACTTCCAGGCAGGGTTTTTTAATTTCTTTACCGATTTCATCAGTATAATAACCCGTATATTCACCAAAAGGCCCCTCAGGCTGCAGGTTATTGGGATCGATCTCGCCCTCCAGAACAATTTCCGCCGTAGCCGGAATGGGCAGCCCGGTAAAATCGCTGATAATATACTCGGTAGGCTCTCCCCTGATCGTACTTACCACGTCATACTGGCTTACTCCTTCCTGCTGCAGGGCGCCGGCCATGAAAAGCAGCGGGTCACAGCCGATCACCGCTGCCGCAGGCATTTTCTGACCCATTTTTTTATACTTCTTCATGATCCTTTCGCCCCGCTTACCGGGCAGGATCTGCACGCCGCAACGCTGGTTGTCCAACATCTGCATACGGTAAGTGCCCAGGTTTTCCTTGCCGCTGTCCGGATCCTTGATAATCAGGAACACTGCCGTTCCAATATAACGACCGCCATCCAGGGGATAAAATTTTGGTACGGGGAATTTCTCAAGATTTACCGCAGCTGCTGTGTCAATGTTTTCCAATACCGGCCCCGTGGACACTTCCTGCGCAGGTATAACTTTACCAAGGGAAAACTTCATCCATTCTTTGGAAAGATCACACATGGAATAGGTTTCGCTCATACCCATGGCAATAGAAAGACGCCTGGGGGTTCCAAAAGCTCCTGTCAAAACCGGTGAGCTGTAGCCTTTTACGTTCTCAAAAAGGAGGGCCGGCCCGCATCCTTCCTCATTGAGTTTGGAAATATGGGAAATCTCCAGGTTCCAGTCCACCTCTACCGTAATGCGCTTCAATTCCCCGATCTCCTCACAGCGTTTGATAAAACCCCGCAAATCCATTACACAAAACCTCCCCTTGTTTTGATCATACTGCCAAACCGGCCAACTGTTGGTCGGAAAATACTTAATTTTACCTGGATATTTTTATATACTTAAGCAGTTTTGACTTCCTTATTTAAAAATCCCTGCCAATCTGAACAAAATAAACCCACTTTTGTTATAAGCAGATATAAAAAAATTTTCATACTCTTTAAAATACAATAGCCTAGCCCGTTCTGGTATGTCAATAACTAAATTGGGGTAAAATTCATACCCTAAATCTGGCCACTTTAGACAAATAAAATCCGGCCAGCCTGCAAACATCAAAATTAAAAATTTTTTTTTAGAAATGCTTTACTTTGAGATATATGTCTATAGTGGTGAAACACTCCGGCCAAAATTTTCCCCAAATTAGGTATTGACACCATCAAAAAGATAGGATAATTTGTTATTATAGTATAAATTTTTTAAATATTGATATAAGGTATAGATTTTTTACTATCATTGAAATAGGCAATATTCCTTATATTTAAGGAAGGAATTAATATTTACATATGAAACAAAACAACAATATTATAAGTTTTCCAGGATCTGCGAAAAGCGATGCCCTTTCCGCGCCGGCTGATCCGGCCTTCAAAGCTGAGGCCAGCAGCGAATGTTTCCCTGCGGGGGCTGATTTATCCGTTGAAATGTTACGTCAGGAGCTGTTAAGGGAACGGAAACGGGTCATGCAATGGCATATCTTAACCGAGGCTTCGGTAATTTTAAACTCAAAGTTACATTCGGAAAGCCTGCCCCTGAAGATTATTAAATACGCCAAAAAATTGGTTGCCGCGGAAGCAGGTTTGCTGGCTTTGGAAGAAATAAAAGAAAGCGGCTTGAAGATCGTTAAACACTATACCTTTACCGATGAAGCAAAAGAGGAACTGTTCGAAGAAATCGTGCAAAAGCCGCAGGGGGCAATTGAAATTATCATGCAAAAGGGAGAAGTAATCAACAGGAGTTCAACCTTTTACAGCCCCGATGATTTGTACGGATTCTCCAACTTAAAAAGAAACCTGCTGGGTATACCCCTTTATGCCAACAGAAAGGTCATCGGCGCCCTGCTTATGGCCAATAAGAGCGAGGAGGCATCTTTTACCCAGGATGACCAGGAGCTGCTGATGATTTTGGGCTCCCAGCTCGGCATCGCCCTGGAGAATTCCCGGCTTTATGAAAAAATCGACAAGGAGTTGCAGACAAAGGTTGATGAATTGGAACGGGTAAATGAAATATTAAAAAAACAGCACCGGATCCTGGAAAAATCCCTGGAGATGCATGACAAGCTGACGGGCCTGGTTTTAAAAGGCGATGGTATCACAGCTATTTGTGACACGCTGGCAACTTTTATCGATTCGCCGGTACAGGTGGAAGACCATAACTTCAATGTAAAAGCGACAACCATGCATAAACCGGTGAAACGCTTTGCCTGCGGCAAAGAACTAGTGGAAAATGAAGATTACAGCAAGCAGGTTTCCACACTTTTCCAGGAAAGAAAACCGGTGGAGATGCACCCTGACATAGATACGACTCAGTATATCGTCCCGGTTGTGGCCGGACAGCAAATAATGGGATTGATTACTACTGTGTTTGTCCATAAAAATTTAAAACAACTGGATAAGGTTGCTATGGAACTGGGTGCTACAATCGTCGCCCTGGAAATGTTAAAAGAAAGGGCTTCTGTGGAACAAACCAAACGTTTAAAAGAGACCTTTGTGGAGCATATCCTGAACGAAAATTTTGAATCCCTGGAATGGATGCACCACCGCGCCTTGCAGCTTGGTTTTAACTTGAAAAAAATGTTCCAGGTAATAGCCATGGATGTTACATTGGGACAGAACGGTCGGAGCAGTCCGGAGCTGTGCCAGGATATCCGGGAGTTCTGTGCCGATGCCTTTCCCCACAGTGTTGTGCTGACAAGGAACGGCTATATTTTAATTGTAGTTTCTTGTGATAATAAAGAGCATTGCGTCAAGCCTCTTCTTGAAGCTTTAAAGAAGCGGCTCTCCCATTTGCTGCGGGAGGAAAATTGGCGGATAGGCGTGGGTACGCTCTGCAGCAGGCTGGAGGATTGTGTCCTTTCCTATCGCAACGCGGTTACATCATTGAATATCTTGAAAGCTTTAAACCTGAATAACAGGGTCGTTTTTTATGATAACCTCGGCATTTTTTCTTTAATCGAAATCAACCCCCAGCATTTTGCCGAATTCATGAAAAGGACCATTGGCCCCCTTATTGATTATGACCAAAAACATAAAACACAGCTGATCGGCACTTTGAATCTTTTCTATAAGTATAACTGTAATATTTTAAAAGCAGCACGCGAGGGTTACCTTAACCCCAGCACGATGAAGTACAGACTGCGCAGAATTCAGGAGATAATGGGTTTGGATTTGAAGGATCCGGAGACAAGTTTACAGCTGCAGTTGGCCATGCGATTGGCAAATTGCAACTTTTCAGACGCTTAAAGCTAAAACTACAACAGGGGCAATTAAGGGGGAACCCTTTTAACATAGATGATCCGCTGTCGGATGTTGCGTTATGGTGTGAATCTCCGGAAATTTTCTAAAAATGAAAGGAGATGAAGAAAAATTTTTATTAAGAGAATAATGGGTTTACCGAGTCGTTTTCTATCCAAAACATCTAAAAAAGGAGAGGTTAATTTGACGGAAACCAAGGGATTCCCGATGCCGTTAGCGGTCCAATATCCTAAGGAATTGGACGGGTGGGAGGAGATGTATCCACCTTACTACATTTTTAGCAAAGAGAAAAAGGAGTGGGAGGAGAATCAGTTCTGGTTCCATGATAAGATCCAT
>DMPF01000096.1 GCA_003456095.1 Bacillota bacterium | reverse complement strand
GGATCCATGTGGGGATCTCCCCGTTTACCGGGCAGGCGTCATGACAGGGGGCGGGTCGTCGCTGGTGGATCGGGATAACGCTTCGCCATGTCCCCGTATTGAAAATATCGATCCAGTCCGTTGTCCAAGTGGTTGGCACTTCATAAACTTCACCTTTGGTTATTACCATCTATGCCACTCCTCTAATTGCCCTGGCCAGTTCATAACCTTCCAGGCAGGAACTTACATTTTCTTTTGCTTTTACCGGGCTCATTTCTTCCACTACTTGCTGCAGGTTCTTGAATTCGGGGGCACCCAGCAAACCGGCAAAGGCCCCAAGCAGGGCAGAGTTGACAATACGGCCCAACCCGTTGTGTGCAGCTATGGCCTTGCCATCTATGGTATAAATCTTTAACCCGGCAAAGTCCTTAAAAGCCTCTGCAGACAGTGTGGAGTTAACCAAAATCAGCGTTTTTGTTCCAGCTCCCTGAAGCAGCTTTTCATCGAGCAGGCTGGCATCGAAACAGAGAACGGCATCAGGATCTTCGATATTGCAGCGCAGGCGGATTGGCTTGTCGTCAATACGCAGAAATGAACTGACTGCCGTGCCCCGCCTGGCTCCGCCATAAGTGGCAAAAGCCTGAACATATTTTCTTTCACGGAAAAATGCAGTTGCCAGGATTTGTGCAGCCATCTGCGCCCCCTGACCACCGCGTCCGTGCATCCTGATTTGCAGCACTGTTTTATTACACCTCCAGGTTTTTGATAGAAATTTTTCAGAACAGCCCACCTGTTTTTTTGCTTCCCTTTAAGTTACTTCACATGCAATTTCCTTGCCACCTGTCTTCCGAGTGAAACGGACAGGTTATAAGCGGCGGTGTCCGGTCAAGTCCGGTCAAGGTGTATGAAAAAAGTAGAAAATGTGATCCTTCCAAAAAATAAATAGTGCCAGCAATGATCATTGCCATTATAATGCCGGATGAATGGTAATGATCCTTACCACGGAATGGTAATAATATTTACCGTCATTACATTCCATAGAAGTTTCTGATTGCAGTAATAATTGAGCTTGGCTGCTTTCTACAACGACTTAGTATGAAGATCGGTAAATAATTTTACCATCATTAAAAGCATCCGGCAGCTTGTGAGGCGTACATGAGACGAAAAATAGCCTTGGAGCATGTATCGCGGTAACTCTTGATTAAGGTTTGAGCTTCGTTTGGCAATTTGCATCATATTCTGTTTAATTGGCATAATTATTGCATTATTGGACTATTGAAGAAGGCGATTATAATAAACGTATATGCAACATTTCACGGGAAGGAGGTAATAACGGTAGGAATTAACAGCTGAATATCGAATAGAAAATAAAAAGAAGGAAGGGTTTCTCTATGTTAAAAAAAAGAGTGGGTTATTATGTCTGTATAATGTTGGCGTTAATACTTTTAACGATTGTTGGCGGCTGTGCGCCAGCTGCCCAGGAACCGGCAGCACCTGCGGTTAAAGACGATGCACTGGTTAAAGACGAGATTGTTACTTTAAAGATGGCTACTGCATGGGCGGAGCATGTAGTCTGGAACGATGCCTTTTGGATGTTCGTGGAGAGAATTGGGGAGAAGTCCGGTGGGCGTGTAAAATTTGAATATGCCGGCGGCCCGGAAGCTTTTCCGCCCTTTGAACTGATCGAGGCGGTGAGAAAAGGGGTGGTTGATGTCGCCAGTATTCCTGGTGCCTTTTATGTTCCCCAGCTTCCGGAAGCTGATGCGATGAAGCTCTCACAGTTAACTCCTTGGGAGGAGAGAGAAAGCGGCGCCTATGATCTTTTAAAACAATTGCACAAGGATAAGACCAACACCTTCTACTTGGGGAGAGTTACACCCAATATTCCTTTTCATCTCTATACAAATGTGAAACTGGATAGACCGGACCTGCAGGGGCTGACCGTAAGGGTAACACCAGTCTACCATGCTATGGTAGAGGCATTGGGAGGTGCCGCCGTGACAATGGCACCGGGAGAGGTCTATACTGCGCTGGAGCAGGGTGTGGTGGATGCTTATGGCTGGCCCGCGATCGGCATCGCTGATTTTGGTTGGGAAGAAGTTACCAAGTATGTTATCGATCCCGGCTTTTATCAAGTTGATGTAAATATTCTCATGAACCTTGACACATGGAACCGGCTTCCCGAAGATATTAAGCAGTTATTTAGCGAAACGATCCTGGAGATCGAACAAATGGCGGCAGAACATTACGGCAACCTCTTGAAAGAGGATCGCCGCCTGCTGCTGGATAAGGGTATTGAAGTAATCAGATTCAGTGCGGCGGATGAAGCGCTCTACCTGCAAAAAGCCTATGAAGCCGGCTGGCAGTCAGTCCTGGCAAATTCACCGGTCCATGGTCCGCAACTTAAGGAACTCCTTTCCAAATAATTTGTGATTGCATGTGCCGGAAAGGCTGAAAGGCTGTTTAATTCAACCTTTCCGGCACACTTCTGGCAATTTAATTTCATTCGGGTGGTGCTGTTTTAACATGAGACGGCAAAATAAAATTGAGCCGGCACAACAGAAAAAAGCGTCTTTGCTGCATCGATGCCTGCACGGGTATAATACCCTCTTTGACCTGATTGCGGCCTTGGGCGCCATCTTAGCCGGTACTATTCTAATTCTTATGACACTCATGGTCTGCTACTCAGTAATAATGCGATACTTTTTTAAAATGCCCTTGGGCTGGTCGAACGAAATTGCTGAATATGCCCTTCTTTATATAACCTTTCTGGGGGCAACCTGGCTGTTAAAAAGGGATGGCCATGTACGGGTGGATCTATTGCTAAATAATGTCAGCGAAGCATGGCGTGCCTTATTAAATACTTGGACCTCTTTGCTGGCCATAGGTATATGTCTGCTAATCACTTATCATGGAACCTTAAGCACCATCGAACATTATCAGCGTGGTATTCCGGTAATTCAATCCCTTGTTATAGCAAAGCACCTGTTATTATTAATTATACCGGTTGGTACGGTTATGTTATTGCTTCAATTCATCAACGATTTTGTTTTTTATGCGACGCAGTTCATCTTACAGCTCAAGCAAAAGTTAAGCATCAAGCAAGAAGCAAAACCGTGAAGCGTTGCCGGCTAAACTACGTGATCCGTCTATCTTTGAGGAAGGATGCGCAATAATGGACTGGTGGGTTATACTCTTACTGCTTTTATCAGGCATGCTATTCCTGCTGGCCAAGGGAATGCCGGTAGCATTTGCCTTTCTTATGGTAAACTTTATTGCTGCCATTATTTTAATGGGTCCCGTCTCCGGGCCGAGGATTATGATTTTAAGTATTTACGATTCCCTGACCATTTTTACGCTGGTTCCCATTCCTCTTTTTGTAATCATGGGCGAGCTGTTATTTCACTCCGGGCTTGTCGTTCGTACTTTGGATGTCATCTCCAAGTGGCTTGGCTCCCTGCCAAGCCGCCTCAGCCTCCTTGCCATCGCATGGGGGGCAATTTTTGCCGCTCTTAGCGGATCTACCATGGCCAATACTGCCATGCTTGGCTCCCTGCTGGTCCCGGAGATGGAAAAAAGGGGTTATCATAAAACTTTAATCTATGGACCAATTCTTGCTTCCGGCGGCCTGGCTATGATTATCCCTCCCAGCGCCCTGACCGTGCTTTTGGGCAGCCTCGCCCATATCTCTATCGGCCGCCTGTTGATTGCCGGAATTATTCCGGGGTTTCTGCTGGCCATGTTGTATATTTTAAATATAGTGATCCGTACGCTTTTAAGGCCGGAGCTTGCGCCCCGTTATGTGGTGGAGCCGGCTCCCCTGAAAGAGAGAATTATACTGTTAGTGAGGGGTGTAATTCCACTGCTATTGATTATTTTTATGGTAACGGGCCTAATTTTTTTAGGTGTTGCCACTCCTACGGAAGCAGCGGCATTGGGTGCCCTATCTGCTTTTCTGCTGACGCTGTGTTATGGCAAATTCAATTTTCAGTTGTTGCGCAAGTCCATGGAAGGTACCCTTACCGTAACGGTCATGACTTTTTTGATAATTGCCGGTTCGGCTGGGTTCAGCCAGATTCTTGCTTATTCCGGAGCCAGCCGGGGGCTTGTTAACTTTGTTCTCTCCTTTCCTTTAGCACCCATCCTCATTCTTATTGTCATGCAAATTGTGATCCTGATGCTGGGGATGTTTTTAGATCAGGTCTCTATCATGATGATTACCCTGCCCATGTATATGCCCATCGTTCACGCCCTTGGCTTTGATCCCATCTGGTTTGGCGTGATTGTGGTGCTGGCCCTGGGGATGGGCGTGCTTACACCGCCGGTGGGCGCAAACGTTTACGTTGTGGCGGGCGTGGATCGGGAAACGCCGGTGATGACCATTTTTAAAGGGATTTGGCCATATCTTCTGATGATCTTCGTCTGTATCGCCATATTAATGATATTTCCACAGATTGCCACTTTCCTCCCCGACCTGTTCTTTGGCCCGAGGAGATAACATCTTTAACTATGTTATGCAATAATGAGCAGGTGTGATTAACCATGTAAAAATGGAAAACCCCGCCAACAGTATGATCAACTGAAAAACGGGGTTGTTCTTTTGATTAATAACAAAGGAGTTGTTGTTGATGGCTTATCTGGAGGAACAATTGGAGACAATGCCGCAGGAGCAGTTAGTGGAGTTGCAGCTGGAAAAATTCAAAAAGCAAGTGCGTCATCTCTGCCAAAATGAATTCTACCGCAGACGTTGTATGGAGGCAGGTTTATCGCCGGACGATCTGAAGGACAGGGAAGATATAAAAAAGGTTCCCTTTACATTTAAAAAGGATCTGCGGGACAACTATCCGAAAGGACTAATTTCGGGCAATTGGGATGATGTTGTGCGCATTCATATGACATCCGGGACTACCGGCGTACCCACAATTCTTGCTTATAGTAAGAATGATATTGAAACATGGACCCGTTGCATGGCACGAAATTTTGTGGCGGGTGGTTTACGAAGGGATGACGTTGTCCAGCAAGCACACGGGTATGGACTTTTTACGGGCGGATTTGGCTTTCATTACGGTTTGGAGAGAGCGGGAGCCAAAGTGATTCCTACCGGATCGGGAGGTACGGAGAGGCAGCTGCGCCTGATGCAGGAATGGGGGACCACCGTATTTACCGGTACTCCTTCTTATGCCGCCTATATTGCGGAGATAGCGATGGAAAAGGGTATTGATCCGATTAAGGATTTGAAGCTGAGACTGGGCTTCCATGGCGGTGAACCTTGCTCTGATGGTTTGCGCAAGAGAATTAATGAGCGCCTTGGATACAGAGCGCATGGCGGGGGGATGCGTGTCTGTTACGGATTAACGGAGATGGGTGGTCCAATGAGCATGGATTGTGAATATGAATGCGGCCAGCATATCTGGGCGGACCACTATCTGGTTGAGGCAATCGATCCGGTAACCCTAAATTATGTAAAACCGGAAGAAGCGGGAGAACTGGTCTTAAGCAACCTCAGTTTCGAAGCCATGCCCATATTACGTTACCGCACAGGTGACCGGGTAACCGTCAGTTTTGCAACCTGCCCATGCGGCCGTACCCATCCGCGCATTACATCTTTTCTGGGACGGGTGGACGATATGATCCTGGTAAGCGGGACCAATGTATTTCCCAGCCAGGTGGAGTATGTCCTTTTAAAACATCCGGAGCTGAGCGAAAACTGGCAGCTTGTGGTATCTGACAAAAGAGGATTGCATTCAATCAAGGTGGAGATTGAACCCGTGCCCGGAAGCCGTGTGGACGAAGATTTTGTATCCCGCCTGGAAAAAGAACTGCACGATTACCTGGAGATTAAGTGCAGCGTGGAAATAAAAGCGGTAGGCAGTCTTCCCCGTTTTGAGGGAAAGGCTGTACGGGTGTTGGATCAGCGCCAATAATTCCCCGGATTAGCGCTTTGGGATTAAACCTTATTTCACCCATGGTTGCTCAAAGAGTCATGCCTTTAAGTGATATCCAAAGACATGGATGATGATGTAAATTAAAAGAAAACAATAGATGAGATGCTGACGGCAAACAGCACAATTAATGGGAGGTGTTAAGACATAATCACCGCCGGCATAGACGCAGGCAATAAAAACACAAAAGCCTTGATCTTAAAAGACGGAGCAATCATTTCCTGTGCCTTAGCACTAAGTGGTTTTAGCCAGGAACAAGCCGCCCGGGAGGCCTTGCTGGCAGCTCTTAAAATAGCCGGTCTGTCTGAAGCAGAGCTGGACTGTGTCATCGCTACCGGGGCCGGCCAGGCTGCGGTAAGCTTTGCCGGTGGTACGGTTACTGAAGTAAGCGCTGCGGCCCGGGGGACGATCAAGCTCTTTCCACAGGCGCGCACAGTTATTGATGTTGGCGCGGAAGAAGGCCGGGCTGTCAAAGTTGACGAGACGGGCAAAGTGATCGACTTCGTTATAAATGAAAAATGTGCTGCCGGTGCAGGTTCCTTTGTGGAAGGAATGAGCCGCGCGCTGGGGGTCACCCTAGAAGAGATGGGCCCCCTTTCTCAGCAAGGGGAAAAAACCGTCCCCATGAACGCCCAATGTGCTGTTTTTGCCGAATCAGAAGTTGTTTCGCTCATTCATGCCCGCATTTCCAAAGCGGATATTGCCAAATCCATCCATGCAGCGATGGCCGCCCGCATTTCCGCCATGGTGCGCCGTGTAGGCATTCAAAAGGAAGTGGCTATGATCGGTGGCATAGCCCATAACAAAGGCTTTGTCCAGGCTATGGAAAATGAGTTGGAATGCAAAATGCTTCTTCATGAGAAATACCCGGAATACATCAGTGCCCTTGGCGCAGCCCTGATCGCTGCGGAAAAAGCGGGAGTGAACTGACAAATGTCCGAGAAAAAGGAGCTCTGGCGCTGGAAGGAGTACAACTGGCGAAATGCGGCGATTAACTGGAAAGACTCTGCCGTAATTACCGCAGGCGTTGATGTGGGGTCTGTAAGTTCTCAAGCTGTAATCATGTGTGACGGAAAGCTCTATGCCTACGCCAGCATGCGCACTGGTTCAGACAGCCCCGGCAGTGCCTTAAAGGTGATCGACTGGGCAATGGAGGATACGGGCCTGACTCTGGCTAATATCCATTTTACCGTTGGTACCGGTTATGGCCGGGTTAATATTCCCTTTGCCGACCATGCGATTACTGAGATCGCCTGTCATGCCCGTGGTGCCGGCTTTATCTATGGACCCACTGTCCGCACCGTTTTGGATATGGGTGGTCAGGATTGTAAGGCCATGCGCATAGACGAAAAAGGTAAAGTCATTTCCTTTATCATGAATGACAAGTGTGCAGCCGGTACAGGACGGGGCCTGGAGGTATTTGCCAGTCTTCTTGAAGTTTCCATCGAAGAATTGGGTGAGCTTTCCATGCAGGTGGACGAAGAACCTGAACCGGTCAGCAGCACCTGTGTTGTTTTTGCCAAGACGGAGGCTGTCGGGTTGCTCCGTTCCGGCTGGTCCATCGAGAAGGTCCTGGCGGCCTACTGTTCCGCCATGGCCCGCCGCATAGTTTCCCTTTTGGAACGTATCGGCATGGTGGAGTATTTTGCCATCACCGGCGGTATAGCCAAGAATGTAGGTGTGGTCAGCCGTCTGGAGAAGGAATTGGGTGTCAGGGCCCTTAAAACGCACTATGATACGCAAATCGCCGGAGCGATTGGGGGAGCTCTCTTCGCCATGTCCTTGATGGGAAGAAAATAAAGAGGTAAAATATAAGCAGGCGGTGGAGGTGATGAAATAATCGCCAGCTATGGCTGTATGGTTGCAAAGGCAAAGAATTTATGACTGGAGGGATAATAATTGTCTTACGAATTCCTGAAAACGAGCAGTGGCGGCGGGATCATAAAAATTACACTTAACCGGCCTCCTGTTAACGTATTAACCATTGTTATGATGGAAGAATTGATCAATGCTCTTAAATGGGCTCAGGAAGAACCAGGTTCCTTGGTTGTAATAGGGGCTGAAGGTAAGGCCTTTTGCGCCGGTGTCGATATTGCTGATCATACCCCGGAAAAAGTTGAATTAATGATTGACGTTTTTGACCGGCTTTTTATGGCCATGGCCGCAGTGGAAAAACCGCTGATTGCGGTAGTGGACGGAGTGGCGCTGGGCGGAGGCTATGAAGTAGTCCTTTTCTGTGACATTGTAGTTGCTTCGGAAAAAGCCAGGTTAGGGCAACCAGAGATCGCAGTAGGGGTATTCCCGCCGATAGCCTGCTACCTGTTACCCCGTCTTCTTTCTTGGCCATTGGCTATGGATTTATTGCTCAGCGGTGATGTTATTGATGCAGCCAAAGGAGAAAGAATG
>DMPF01000213.1 GCA_003456095.1 Bacillota bacterium | reverse complement strand
TCGTTCATTGCATCCTCCCCTATATATATAATCAATAACTTTGCCTAATATTTACTCTATTTAACTTGACCCGCCCCCTTGGCGACCCGCAACACCGGTGGGAGAAACCACCCATAACAGCTCCGCCGGCTCCGCGCCGCTGTTGTTAATGGCAGACGGCCCGGTAAATGTAAAATAAGCACAGTCTCCAGCAGCAAGACAGTATGTCTTGCTGCCGACGGTGAACTTGACAGTACCTGAGATTACATACATAAGGTCGTCCCGCTGATGCCGATAGATGAAATCTGACATGGTGCCGCCCGGATCCAGACGCATAATCAAAGGTTGCATGCGTTTGGCCCGGGAACCAACAAATAACATGAGATCGGCGCAGTAACCGTCCGCGCCGGTGAACAGTTGCTTTCTTTTATCTTTACGCACGATAATCCAGTCTTCCGGAATATCGTCCTCAACAAACACCGAAACACTAGAATGGAACACATCAGCCAGTTTGCGCAAGGTAGGAAATGAAGGCGCAGATTCGCCCTTCTCCATCTGGTAGATGAATGAGGGCGATACACCGATGCGCTCAGCGAGCGAACGCACGCTCATACCGCTATTTATACGCATACGCTTGAGACGTTCAGGAAAGTTCACTCTGGTAATCCCCCCGCATTGCCCAGCAGCCGTGAGTAGCTCCTTAAAGTCCGCTACTGCCGGCCGTCCATCCGGAACCAGCAACTGCTTTACTTTTTAAGTTTACAGCATCACCGTAATTCTGTCAAGCAGTAATAAGCGTATAAAAATACTGCCGCACGAACAATTTAAAGCGAGCGACAGAACCGTAAGAATCGGAAATTGTCAGATCTTTTTTACCACCGCGAGTTTTCCCGCTCCCTGAAGCTTTTCGGCCAGCTCGGCAACCACTTCGTTCCGCGTTAGAAATCCTGCAGGCTTCAATGTTGATGAATGAGCCGGATTGGCCGCTTGTCCCACCCAGAAATGTATCTCATCGGCCTCGTAAAGGAGCTCCAGGAGACGGGCTACCCCGTAGCCGGTCTCAGGGGCGAGTTCAGGAGCGTCAAATATGTTGTTGACTCTGTTAAGGGTCACCGTGCCTTCACTGGCAAGAGCAATACCGTCCAGTTCGTAATGCGCCGGGGCTCCAAACTTGCCGGGGACCACCTGTGGAGTCACCCCCATCTGCTTTGCCAGCAGATGCGTCGTCGTCCCTCCACAGACTGCCTTCAGTCCTTCTTTCGTCAGGAACGCCGCCATCACCTTCGCCGTATCTTCCCGTCTGCCGGGAGGACCGGTAAGAATGTAAAGCACCTTCGGTTTTTGCATCACCAATGTAAGTACGGTGATATCATCGGCAGGCCGGTTGTCGTTGAATGAGGCCGCTTTGCGCGCGAGAGCCGCGGGAATGGCGGCCGCATGCACAGTAGAGTCAAGTCCGGCACTCGCGAGAAATGACTTGACTCCCGCTTCGCCCCAGCCTCTTGGCAAGCCGCGGCCCAGTCCGGCTTGGGTAACGCCATCGCTGAACAGGAGCAACCCTTCGTTCGGCCTCAGATGCGTGGCAACCTCTTGCACAACCTCTCCATCCCAGTGCAGCGGTTGGAATGCCGGCGCTTCGAGGCCGCGCGCGGTGATAATGAACGGCTGCGGACTCTCGTACGAGTAAGCGGTTATCTCTCCGCTGCCGGTAATAAACACCACATTCAGGGCTGCCCACGGCCCGTGGTTCAATTTGGCGCGCCGGAGTGAACGGATTAGCGCCCTCACCGCTTCGCTGCCGGTGAAGTTCTCCTTTATCAAGCCAAACAGGTATTCAGCCGACAGTGTGGCCGCAACCCTCGCCTCTATGCCGCTGCCCATACCGTCAGCAAGGATGCCGATAGTCAAATCCTGTCGGCGCATCAAGAATACCGCGTCACCGCAATGGCGATGCCCGCTTTTACATAGCTGAAATGAGTGATCTACAACAAAAAGACGGGGCATTACCGATCTTCCTTGCGTTCGACCAAGTCGGTCAGGCGTGTCAAAGTGGAGCGGGTTTCAGCAGCCGACTTGGCAAGATGTTTTACGATTTCCTGCACAATCTCAACCTGGCGGTCGATGACCTCTTCCGCACGGTCTATCGCCTCCCGGCGAAGGACGTCCAGCTCGGCCTCCTGCTTCTTAATGTGTGTGAGATTGATCAGGATGCCTACCAACTGGAGTGAATCCGCCTCGCCGATCTCATAGATGACCTGCTGACAGACCAGACCATACGCAGAAAGATTCAAGATCGCATCGTGCCTGGCTGTTTCACCTTCTATCACCCGCCGGTACGGCTCGGCATCCATAAAGTAGCTAATGTGCCTACCGCGGCAGTGTTCGCTGGTCATGAACATTTCGCAGAACTTTTTGTTCACATGAACGATCTTGAGTTCACGGTCGAGGATTACTATTGCGTTGGGGCTGTTATGCACAATGGCATCTGTCTTAAGCTCAGCCGAACGTCTCATGAACGGGATGCACATGTCGATTTCGGCCATCCCGGCGATCACCGCGATCGCTTTTTCGCGGCAGGTGTTGTAGCCGCAGGCTCCGCAGTCAAGTTCATCAGACGACTCATACTTTCCGGTTCGCGCCATGACCTCGCGAATGTGCGCCTCGTCCGGCGCCTCAATGGGCTTCAGGTCTGGTGGATAGTGTACGGTAAGGTCTGCAGCGGCAACGGCCGAAGCTGCAGTATCACTATCTTTGGCGTCTTCCAAACCCTTCACGGCTTCCGCTTCGGTCGTCTTACCCACAGAGTTTAAAAAGGCCATCCTCAAGGCAAATCTGCTGGATTCCTGGGGGATGCCGACTCCGCCGAGGCAGCCCCCGGGACAGACCAGCGCATCCATAACGACTGGATCCTTCGCCTGCGTAACAAAATCCACCGCTTCCCTCACACTGTTCGGCCCCGTTGCGGTTAAAATAAACCAATCAAGGCGATCTGTGGAAAATCCCGCTGTTTTGGCAAAGCCTCCACTTACTGGAAACAGTCTGCCGCTTGTGGGCCTGAAGTCATCGAAACTGCTCTCCTCGGCTTGGACAAAGCTGAGGCCACGGGATTTCACCCAGCCGATCAGCTCGTCAAAGGTCAAGACCGCGTCTACACTCGGCTGGCACTCCTCACGCAGCGCCTCATCCTTCTTTGCCAGGCACGGCCCGATAAAGACCACCGCGGTCTGCGGTCCGTACTTAGTCTTCAAATACCTGGCATGGGCAGTCATCGGCGAGGCAAGGGGAAAAAGAGCCCCTACTGCTTCAGGTTTGTACCGCTGTATATACCTGACCACCGCCGGGCAGGCTGTGCAGATGAACCTGCCCGTAGGGTTCTGGTTGATGAGCCCGCGGCTAGCTCTGGCCACCATCTCGGCGCCTACCGCCGTCTCGGCGACAAGGCCAAACCCCAGGCCCCGCAGCACCCCTGGCAATCCCCTCTGCTCCGCTGGCGTGAACGCCGCCATATAGCTCGGCGCCACCGAGGCTGCAACCAGCGGCGCGGTGCGAATCAGGTGCTCGACCCTGCTAACTTGGCTGCGGTACGATTTTGCCCCCTGGGGACACTCGCGTACGCAGATGCCGCAGAGGATGCAGTTCTCGGGGCCGATCCTGGCCTGCCCGCCTTCCTTGCGCACGGCCTTGACGGGACAACTGCGCACGCACCGGTTGCAGTCACGGCACCGCGTCGCATTGGTCCAGAGTGTAGCATCGTGCCCCACTGCTTGGTCCGTTACATCGCCTGGACCTGCTGGTGGCATCT
>DMPF01000071.1 GCA_003456095.1 Bacillota bacterium | reverse complement strand
TGCTGCGCTGTCATTATTGTATCACTTATCTTTCCAAAAAAGCAATTTTGGTTAAAGATATTGAAAAAGCGGTAAAGGATTGATATACTGTAAAAGGTCTGTAGCAGGCGCTGTACTTAATCTGACGGGAGGTTAACTTGGTGGAAGGGAAAATAAATTATCTAAGGCAAAGGCGGGGAATCATCCACGGAGGCGGCGGAGACAGTAAAATCGCAGAGCAACACGGCAAGGGCAAACAGACAGCGCGGGAACGGTTGGCGCAGTTATTGGATGAGGGCAGTTTTGTGGAAGTGGGAATGTTTGTGCAGGGCAACATGCAGGATGCCGGCACCCTGGATATTCCGCTGCCCGGCGAAGGCGTGGTCACCGGCTACGGGACTATTGACGGCCGAATCGTTTATGTCTTTGCGCAGGATTTTACCGTGTCCGGCGGCTCTCTTGGCGAATACCATGCGGCAAAGATCTGCCGTGTCATGGATCTGGCAGCCCGCAACGGCGCCCCTTTTATCGGCATTAACGATTCGGGGGGCGCACGCATTCAGGAAGGCGTCATGTCCCTGGACGGTTATGGCAATATCTTTTATCGTAATACGCTAAACTCAGGAGTAATCCCCCAGATTTCTGTGATAATGGGGCCAAGCGCCGGTGGGGCAGTATATTCGCCGGCGCTTACCGATTTTGCTTTTATGGTGGATGACACCAGCTATATGTTTATTACCGGTCCGCAGGTGATAAAAGCGGTAACAGGGGAAGATGTATCTCCGGTTAAGCTCGGCGGCGCGGCCACACATAATGAAATTAGCGGTGTCGCCCATTTTCGGGCAAAGAACGAGCAAGATTGTTTCAGCAAGTTGCGTAAACTGCTTAGTTATCTGCCATCCAACAATTTGGGTGATCCGCCAGTCTTTGAGTCTGCCGAACCAAGCCGGCCGGCAGAAGAGCTGACCAGTATTGTTCCGGTTGAGCCGAATAAACCGTACGATGTTGTGGATGTGATTGCTCATATTGTTGATGGGGGAGAGCTTTTCCAGGTTCACGAGCACTACGCAAAAAATGCGGTGGTCGGTTTCGCCCGCTTGGGCGGCCGTGCAGTGGGTATTATCGCCAACCAGGCCAGGGTCCTGGCCGGCTGCCTTGATATCAACTGTTCCGATAAGATTGCCCGCTTTGTCCGTTTTTGTGACTGCTTTAATATTCCCCTGATCACATTTGTGGATGTGCCCGGTTACCTGCCGGGGGTAAACCAGGAATACGGGGGGATTATCCGTCACGGTGCCAAGATTCTCTATGCTTACTCGGAGGCCACCGTGCCGCAGATCAGTGTAATTTTGCGCAAAGCGTACGGTGGTGCGTATATTGCCATGAGCTCCCGCTCCCTGGGTGCCGATTTTGCTTTTGCCTGGCCGACAGCGGAGATTGCGGTGATGGGGCCGGAGGGAGCCACCAATATTATTTATCGCCGGGAGATCGAAGATTCCGGAAACCCGAATGGAATAAGGTCACAAAAGGTCAGCGAATATCGTGAGCGTTACGCTAATCCTTACATTGCCGCTGCGCGTGGCTGGATCGACGATGTAATTGAGCCGGCGCAGACACGCCAGTATCTGCTGGCAGCCCTGGCAGCGCTTAAAGACAAGCATGAAGATCGGCCCCGTAAAAAACACGGCAATTTCCCTGTTTGATCAAAATTATGCACAAGGCCTAAAAGGTGGTACCACGGGAAAGGCCTCTCGTCCTTTTAGGAGGGGAGGCTTTGCTATTTTGAGGAGGTGAAGATGATTGCGTGTTGGTATTATCGGTGTAACCGGCTATACGGGCAGCGAGCTGGTGCGCATTATCCATGCCCACGGCTTGGTGGAATTGAATTATATAACCTCACATAGTTTTACAGGTAAAAAACTGGCGGAAGTGCATCCTCAGTATGGCGGACTATTAGATCTGATCTGCCGCCCTTTTTCGGTTGCCGAAGCGGTGGAGACTGCGAACCTTGTGTTTTGTGCCTTGCCCCATGGTGAGGCGATGGAGGTGGTTCCGCTCCTCTGTGATGCCGGAGTCAGGGTAGTTGACTTAAGTGCTGATTTTCGCCTCCTGGACAGCGATCTATACAAGGAATGGTATAATAAAGAACATACATTTCCCGATTATCTGGGCTGGGGCGTTTACGGTCTGCCTGAACTATACAGGGAAGAGATAAGGGATGCTTCGCTGGTTGCCAACCCTGGTTGTTACCCTACTTCGATCTTGCTTGCCCTGGCGCCGCTGGCCCGAAAAAAATTGGTTCGCTGGGATACGTTGGTAATAGATGCGAAATCGGGCGCTTCAGGGGCTGGCCGTAATCCTTCCCAGTTATTGCACTTTCCGGAATGCACGGAAAATTTCAGGGCCTACCGTGTGGCCATGCACCAGCATACACCGGAGATAGAGCAGGAATTGAGCCGGCTGGCGGGCGAAGAGATTATCCCCTTTACTTTTGTGCCGCACCTTGTACCGATGGTGCGCGGTATTTTAAGCACTATTTATCTGCATTTGACTTTGGATCTGCATGAAGACGAACTGTGGGATATTTACAACGACTTCTACGGCAATGAGAAATTTGTCAGGCTGCTCCCACCACCCCTTTTAGTGGAAACAAAATACGTCTATGGCAGCAACTACTGTGCCATCTCTTTGAAAAAGGACAGGCGCACGGGAAGGGTGATTATCCTCAGCGCCATTGATAATCTTGCTAAGGGTGCGGCGGGACAAGCGGTGCAAAATATGAATTTAATGCTCGGTTTTGCGGAAGAAAGGGGACTTACCATGCTGCCTTTGCGCCCGTAGGGAACGATCTTGACCGCTGCGCAACAGCAAAATTACGGTTTGAGATGTGAATTGTTTTGGAGGTGGAAGCAAATGACCTTTCAAATAGAGAGTTTGACCGGAGGCATTACTGCTGTTGAGGGGATTGAAGCTGCCGGTGTGTACTGTGGCTTAAAAAAAAATGGAGAAAAGGATTTTGCGCTTATCTACAGCAAGAAACCCGCCAATGCTGCCGGAGTATTTACCACCAACAAGTTTAAAGCGCCGCCGCTATTGGTAACTGAACAGCACCTTAAAGGGACGGTAAGGGCAATTGTGGTAAACAGCGGCAATGCCAATTCATGCACGGGCGAACAGGGGATTGACGATGCCAAACGCGTGGCTTCCCTGGCTGCCGAACAACTTGGCCTGCAGCATGAAGATGTATTGGTTGCGTCCACGGGAGTAATCGGCGTCTACCTGCCTCTGGATAAAATTGCCAGCGGCGTGGAGCTTGCCGCTGCTCAGCTTTCACCAACCGGCGGAACAGATGCGGCACGGGCCATTATGACTACCGATACGGTAATAAAAGAAAGTGCTTTCCGCTTTGTTTCTGAAACAGAAGGGGGTATATATTCCTTTGTGGTTGGCGGGATGGCCAAT
>DMPF01000073.1 GCA_003456095.1 Bacillota bacterium | reverse complement strand
CACCATGTTATAAATTACGTTGAGGGGACGCTGGATCCCGTCATAGATGGATTCGATCAGCCCCGGGCCAAGTTCCACGCTCAGCGGCTGTCCCGTGGAATAGACCGGCTCCCCGGGGCCGAGGCCGCCTGTTTCTTCATAAACCTGGATCGAAGCCCGGTCTTCCCTGACCTCAATGATCTCACCAATCAGACGTGCCTCACTGACACGGACCACATCATACATCTTAGCCCCCCGCATATTTTCCGCAATCACCAGGGGGCCGGAAACCTTTACGATTGTGCCAACCAGTTCACTGCTGGTCAAAGCTAACTACCCTCTTTCCCAAATAAGATATCCGCACCGATGGCTTTCTCCGCGTTTTTACGAATCTGTTCCATGCCCAGCCCCAGCGCTCCCTGATTGTTCGGTATCAAAAGGATGGCCGGCAACAATTTCTTGTTCAGCTCCGCCAGTTGCGGCAAAAGATGCTGGGCAATGTTTTCGGTGATTAAGACTACCGCGAACTTTTCCCGGCTGATCCTGTTCAACACGCGCTGCGCCTCATCTGCGTCCGTAACGGGATAGGTGGCCACCCCCAGGGACTTAAAGCCCAGGATTGAGTCTTTATCACCGATCACCGCCATCTTATACATAGACATCACGCAGCCTTTCCTTGATCTCCGCAACGGGGAGCCGGTTAATTTTGCCAACCATGATGATGCGGATTAATTTTACCTCGTTCTCTTGCGCTAAAATAAAGGCCGCTATGGGTTCAAGCCCGAATGCCGTATATTTGGCCTTTTGCACATGCCTCAGCAGAAAGTCATCTGCCAGCTTCTCAAACCGGGTCAGCGTATCCGTCTTCTGATACGACAGCACAGCATCCTCGATAAAACGGGCGTAACTGCTGTTAAGGAGCCTGTCCGCCAACACTTCGGGGGGATCGGCCAGCTGCACCAGTTTGGTCAGGTCCAGCCTGCCAAAAGGCAGCAGCGCCTGTTCCAAGAAATCCCTTGAAAGATTGGCTCGTTTAACCCGCAGGTATGTCTTGATATTCAAAAGGTCGATCTGGTAAGCAAGGTAATCATCCAGAAAAGGGGAGTCAAACTGACATGCCCGCTCCGTCATCTCTGTAAACATGGCGCGATCCAGGAGCAGGTCAACGCGCTGGGGATTAGCCTTCAGGCGCAGTTCCGCGGCAGCCTGTTTCGCCGCGTCGCGCATGGTGCGGGTCAGGCTGCGATAATCCTCATCGCGCACAGCCCGCTGCAATGCCGCCAGGGGGATATTCCCCACATCCCTGACCAGAAGTTCATCCCGCTCCTCTCCCAATTTAGAGGCCTTATAGAGGACCTTGAGGTTATGATAGTCATATCTGCTGGCAAAGAGGCCAACCAGTTCCGGATCGGGAGCGAAGAGGCGCAGCTCCCTGTAGGTGCGGTGCAGCACCTGGTCGAGCATTGTTTCGTAGGCGTGAACGCTGGCCAGAGAGGCGATATGCTCGGCATATGCGCTCTCACCCAGGACTTTGAGGGCTTCCTCGGCACCGGATGCTTCCACCATACGATCGATCCTGCCCCGATCCAGCAAGCTCGTCTCCATGGCCCGTATCCTGCCCGTAGCATAAGCGTACCGTTCATCGTCCAAATTTTTCTGGCCTCCTTTCTTAAAAATTAATCCGCAAAGTAACTATTTCTATATCCTGACTCCTGACTACTTACTCCTGAGCAGTCACTCCGCAAAAAGCATCCCGGCAACGGCCGGTTCCAGCAGGTCGCGCTGCATGCGCAAAAGGGAGTCAAAAGAGTTGTTGATCTCCACTTCCCCGGCCTGCAGCACAAAGCCTCCCTTCAGGAGGCGTGTTGTGCCGGATAGGGCAATCTCTCCTTTTTTCCCCTGCTGGCGTAATGTTGTATTAAGTTTTTCCATAAAAGAAGCGTCAAAAAAAATTTTTTGCTCGGGCGAAACGATAATCTCTTCATCGCCCCGTTGCACCGCTGCCAGAATCATGGGGAAAACGAGTTCCCGGTATTTCTCCCGATCCAGTGCCTGCAGGCGGGCCAGGGCCTGATTAAAGGTATCCTCAATCAACTCTTCTTTAGCCGCCAGGATCTGTTTACGGGCATCCAGCTCGGTTATGGTCAGAGCACGGCGTTTTCGCTCTTCCGCCTGGGCCCTGGCCTGCGCCAGCAGGGCATCCTTTTTTGACGTCCCTTCCCGCTCACCGTGGGCAACAATGGTGTCGGCACGCTGCCGCGCTTCCTCTAAAAGCCGCTTTGCCTGTGCCTCCGCTTCCGCAATAATTTTTTCTTTCAGCTTTTCCGCTCCGGACAAGGCGCAATCACATCCTTAAATGAGGCTAGAATGGGAGAAACATAAAGATCATGATGGACATAAGCAGGGCAAAGACGGCATAGGTTTCCACCATTACCGGATAGATCATGCCCTTACCGAATTCCTCGGGCCGTTTGGCGATCAACTGGATACTGGCTGCTGACGCTTTGCCCTGGTAGATAGCCGAATACCAGCCGACAAAACCGATGGGCAGCGCGGCGAAAAGCAGCCCCAGGCCCTGGGCGGTAGTCAGGGCGATAACCTCTCCCCCCAGGAGCCCCGTGCGGAAGAGAATTAAAAAACCCATGATCAGGCCGTAAATTCCCTGTGTGCCCGGCAGCGCGGTGAGCACAATGGTAAGGCCGAACTTATCCGGATCTTCGCTGATCACTCCCGCGGATGTCTGACCGGCGATACCGATACCGATGGCCGAGCCGATACCTGCCAGCAGGGTGGCCACCGCAGCGCCAAGAATAGCTAATCCCAGACCGATTTCCATAGCATGTTGCCTCCTTCAAATTTAGTTCTTGTTCTTAGTAAAATACCTGTTACTGCTCAGGCATTCAGAATTCAGAATAGACCATTCGTAAATCGTCAAACTTCTATTAAATTGCTACTGTTTTCCTCTGCTCCGGGCCCAGCGGTACGTCAAACGCAACGTTTACATGGTTTGTGTTCATTTTGAACGGTTTGAAAGGGCGGCCGCCGCTTTCGAAGAAACGGTTAAAAAACTCCAGGTACTGCAGGCGGCTCGAGTGAACGTAGGCGCCAAGGATGTTGATCACCAGGTTGAACAGATGCCCGACAAGCAGCATGATTACCATGAAGACAGTCCCGATGATCGTGCCGCCCAGCATGGCGGAAAGCATGTTCACAGACATGGCGATAACACTGGTGGCCAGCCCGAGGGCGAGGAGCCGGGAGTAGGAAAGGATATCGCCAAGGTATGCTGTTACATTGTACAGGGAAAACAGCCCGGAGAGGATTTTTTTGACAATCCCTTTTTGTGTCCGGCCCTGCGTAAGCACCAGCCCCACAGCAGCGCCAATGGCCATTATACGGCCCACACCGCCTACCTGAGGCAAGGCCAGCATAATCAGACCTGCCAGGAAAAGTACCCAAAAAAGCTGGTCAAAGACAGCGTCCATCCACTTGCCTTCCTTAATTTTCCAGTAGAACATGATCCCCATGCCCGTAAAGATCTGGAAAATACCGATGCCAAGGGCATAGATGAGCATGCGCATCGGATCGACCAGGGCATTAAAGAAAAATGGCTCTACGGGAATCAGCCCGCCGAACCAGCCGCCGATAAGGGCACCGAAGAAAATGGTGGAGAGGCCGCAGGCAAACACAATCTTGAAAACATGACGCAGCGCAGGCTTCAGCCTGACTTTCCAGAGCATCCATGCCCCCAGCGCGGCGATAATCACCCCGTAGCCCCCATCGGACATGCAAAGACCGAAAAAGGCTACAAAAAAAGGTGTCAGGGCAAGGGTGGGATCAATACCCCGGGGTTTGGGTGTACCATAAAGGCTGGTGATAAACTCATAAGGAGCCACAAACGGCGGGTTTTCCATGGCTACGGGGTATGGCTCATCTTTCTCCGGTTCCCGGGCAAGGCAGATTACTGTCTTGCATTCCAGCGCCAGTTTCTGCACCAGGCGGGCGAGATCGTTTTCCTTTACCCAACCATCCATCACAAAAGCGTTTCCCGTACGGGCAAGGCTCTGCACAAGCTGATTTTTATCTCGTTCCATCACCAGGTAATCGCCGTACAAGTTCAACTGCTCACGAAAGGCCGCCTGTTTTCCCGCCTCTTCCAGGACAGCCCGGCGCTGTATGGCGGCCTGCTCCAGTTCATCCTTAATACGCTGCAGATTTTCTCCCGCAGTGCCCTGCAGCGAAGTAAAAATCTGCCGGTTGAAAGTAAATTGTCTGAGCGCCTCCTGCAATGCCTCTTTGCTGCTTGCCGCATAGGCCGTCAGGATAAAGGACTCGTCCCGGTCGGTATGCACTTCAGCAAGAAAAGCCTCCGCCGCCGCCGCAGTAAGGGCGGTGCGGAAAGCTGCCAGCTCCTCTGCGGGAAGCACACCCGACTCCAGGCAAACTTGCGCGGTATGTCGTATCTCCTGCAGCGGTAAATCTAGTTCTTCCCAGGGCTGCAAGAGCAGACGGAGATTCTGCAGGCGCGTTTCTTCATTACGCAGCGCCATCAGCTTTTCGTCGGCCTGGCGCAGCTCACGGTAAACATCCTGCGCTTTTTGCTGACGCGCCAAAGCCTCGGATTTAAAATTTTGCAGCTCCAGGGGGATGCGATTATCTTCCAGGCTGTTAAGCAGGGTCTTTTTTTGCGGATAGTGGCGGTTCAGAAAATCAAGGGCAAAACGCACTTCCTGCAAACGGGCCTCCAACTCCTGCAGGGATCCCTGCGCCCCATCCTGCTCCACCAGCTCAGCCCAAGCCGCATCCGGCAGCATCTTTCCCTGAAGATCACTAACCTCCATAACAGCCATGCGTTGCAGCAGGCTCAGTGTACAGTCCTTTTCTGTCTGGTGACCGATGAGGCAAACCTTTTTCATCTTAGCTACGGCCATCGGTCTTCACAATCCTCTCCATCACCATCTTAATTCCTTCCTCCTGCCTGGTCCGTGCCCTGGCCCGCAACCGCTCCACATCCGCAGTGGCACGCTGCTGCACCGGGATAACTTCCTGCTGTGCCTGCTGCTCCGCCTGGGCAAGGATCTCCCGTTTTTCGGCCTCTGCCTCCGCCACAAAGCGGC
>DMPF01000207.1 GCA_003456095.1 Bacillota bacterium | reverse complement strand
AGGCCCTGAACGGTCATAGCGGATGCGGCCCAGCGATACCTCATCGCGTCCTTCCGTCTGCAGCGGCATGGGATAAGCGAGTTCCGCCGGATCGTCCATTACCACCACACCGGGAAAATCTTTCAATAGCTGGCGGGCTTCTTGCGGCGAGAGGGGGCCGTTCAGCTCCACATTAACCGCTTCACAATGACCGTTGAAAACAGGTACCCGTACCGTTGTAGCCGTAACAGGCAGCGCGGGCAGCCCCATAATCTTGCGCGTTTCCTGAATCATCTTCATTTCTTCTTTGGTATAATCATCCTCTACAAAAACATCGATCTGCGGTACCATATTGAAGGCAATCTGGTGGTGACGCTGCGCCCCCTTGTAAGGGATGCGCTCCTTTACCGCTTCCTGCCCCGCTAAAACAGCCCCGCTCTGTGCAATCAGCTCATCTACAGCCTCTTTACCCGCTCCGGAGACTGACTGGTAAGTAGCCACCACCACCCGCTTCAATCCCGCGGCAAGGTGCAGCGGCTGCAGCGCTACAACCATCTGGATCGTGGAACAGTTGGGGTTGGCAATAAGACCATGGTGGCGGCGCGCCGCTTCCGGATTAACTTCGGGAACAACAAGGGGGACCTGCGGGTCCATGCGAAAAGCGCTGCTGTTATCCACGACAACCGCACCTTTTTTAACAGCTTCGGGAGCTAATATCTCGCTGATCTCCCCGCCGGCGCTAAAAAAGGCAAAATCCACGCCGGCAAAAGAATCGGGACAGGCCTCTTCGATAGGATAATATTTTCCGCCGGCCTCCACTTTTTTGTCTGCAGAGCGGGCGGAGGCAAGCATTTTCCAGCTCTTTACCGGAAATTTGCGTTCCAGCAGCACGCGAATAAAAGCCTGGCCGACCATACCCGTAACCCCAACGATGGCAACATTATATCCTCCCATAAGGAATCATCCCCTTATCAAAACTATATTAACTACGTATCCATAATGTGTCCCCCCGGAAAGCATCAGCTGAACTTTACCGCATCTTTGATGCGGGCCATTGCCTCCTGGAGGCGCCCTTCGTCCACGGTCAGGGCAATGCGAAAATAGCCTTCACCATATTCACCAAATCCCCGTCCGGGAGTAAGGACAACACCCGTTTGTTCCAGGATGTAACTGACAAACTCGGTGGACGTATACCCGGCGGGAACAGGAGCCCAAAGGTAAAAAGTGCCCCGGGGCGGCTTAACCGGCCATCCCGCATCCTGCAGGGCCCGCACGGCAATATCCCGGCGCCGCTGATAAAGCTCGCGCATCTCCTTTACAAACGGTTCCATCTGCAAGCTGGTCAGGGCCTCCACTCCCGCATACTGTACAGCCTTAAAAACACCCGAATCTATATTGGTTTTGAAACGATAGAGCGCATCCACCGCTATGCTGTTGCCCACAGCATAGCCCAGCCTCCATCCGGTCATATTAAACGTTTTGGAAAGAGAGCCAAACTCTATAGCAACATCCTTACCCCCATCTACCTCCAAAAAACTAACCGGTCGGTAATCGTCAAAGGCGATTTCACTGTAAGCGGCATCATGACAGATAATCAGGTTGTAGCTCCGGGCAAACTCCACCGCTTCATGGAAAAAATCCCGCGAGGCCACGGCACCGGTGGGGTTGTTGGGGTAGTTTAGAAACATCAATTTAGTCAGGCGGGCCGTTTCCACGGGGATGTCCCTTAAAACGGGGATAAAGCCGTTTTCCTGCCGCAGGGGCAAAGGCCTGGGGATGCCCCCGGCAAAGGTAGTGCTGATCGTGTAAACAGGATATCCCGGGTCCGGCACCAGGTTTACATCGCCCGCATCCGTAAAACAGAAGGCAATATGGGCGATCCCCTCTTTGGAACCGATCAGGGGTACTACCTCCCGCTGGGGATCCAGTTCCACGCCGTGACGCCTCCGGTAGTACTCCGCCACCGCTTCGCGGAACTCGGCCAGCCCCATGTCCGGCGGATATTTATGATTAGAAGCCCTGGCTATCTCTTCCTGCATGCGTTTCACGATGAAAGGAGGGGTGGGCAAATCGGGATCCCCGATCCCCAGGGAGATAACATCCACTCCATTTTCCCGGGCTTCTTTAACCTTTTTGTCAATCTCCGCAAAGAGATAGCGGGGCAACCTGCGTATACGCTCTGAAAGACGGTTCATCATACGACCTCCTTGCACAATTTGAAACGGCAATCGTTACATTTTACATATGGAAGCTGCCGTTAAATACTTCTTCCGCCGGGCCCTCCATACTGACCGGCGCTCCTTCTTCCCAGGAGATATGCAGCGTTCCTCCCGGAAGATGAACCTGTGCCGGGGCGTTAAGCCGGCCGGTCAAAACACCGGCCACCACGACCGCACATGCACCGGTGCCGCAGGCCAGGGTGGGTCCCGCACCCCTTTCCCAGACCCTTACCTCCACCTCCTGCCGGTGCAGTATGCGGGCGAACTCTACATTGGTGCGCCTGGGAAAAAGGGAATCGTTTTCCAGCATCATTCCCCAGCGCTGCCAGGGGATATGCGTCAGATCGGGCAGAAAAATAACACAGTGGGGATTACCCATGCTTACCGCGGTAAAAATCAGCTCCTCACCATCCAGCCTGATGGTTTCATTAATAACGTGGCGCGGCGGACCGCTCACAGGAATAGTCGTACTCTCAAGCACAGGCGCGCCCATATCCACTCTTACCCCCAGCACCTCTTTTCCCCGCAGCAGCAGGATCACTTCTTTTAGCCCTGCCCCTGTCTCCAGGCGGAATGCAGACTCCGGGGAAAGTCCCCTTTCCCAGAGGTAGCGGGCCAGACAGCGGATGGCATTGCCGCACATCTCCGCCTCGCTGCCGTCGGGGTTAAAGACACGCATAAAAAAGGGGGATTGTTCCCCTTTCTCGATCAGCACAAGACCGTCCGCACCGATACCAAAATGACGGTCACAAAGCTGGCCGGCTCTTGCCGCAAAATAAGCTAGATCCAGCCCGTATTCCAGATTGTTGATCACAATAAAATCATTGCCCAACCCATGCATTTTAGTAAAGGATATTACAGTCAATTGTAATCCCCCAAGAACGATATTTCTTGCCTCTTGCTTCTTGCCTCTTGTACTTATAAATCCAGTGCCGCCACATGTTCATAGCTTTCACGGCGCACCACAACCCGCCCTTTACCGTTACGCACAAAAACAACTGCCGGACGCGGATTGCGATTATAATTACTGGCCATAGCATAACAGTAAGCGCCGGTGCTGAAAATTGCCAGGAGATCGCCTTTCTCCACCTGTGGCAGAAAAGATTCATAAATAAGGATATCACCCGACTCGCAGGCTTTGCCTGCTATGGTAACGTTACCCACACCTTCACGGTTGGCCTTGTTCGCCAGGACTGCTTCGTAATCAGCACCATAAAGGGCGGTACGGATATTGTCCATCATACCTCCATCCACAGAAACGTAACGGCGGATCCCGGGGATATTTTTAATAACACCTACACGGTAAAGGGTAATCCCCGCCTCCCCGCAGATGGCACGGCCCGGTTCCAAAAGCAGCTCCGGCAGAGGGAAATCCTCTTCCTTTGCCGCTTGTAACACCGCTGTGGTCAGGTTGGCCACAAATGCCTCAATGGTAGGAGGCGCATCGCTGCTCCGGTAGCGGATACCCAGACCCCCGCCCATATTCAGCTGGGAAGCCACAAAGCCCGTCTGTTGGCGTACCAAAGCCATAAAGTGGATCATTGTCCGGGCTGCCAGTGCAAAAGGCTCAATCTGGAAGATCTGGGAACCGATATGGCAGTGGAATCCCGTCAACTGCAGGTGTTGCGGTACAGAGAGGGCCCGCTGTACGGCTTCCATGGCCTCCTTTTCCAAGGCAAAACCGAACTTGGAATCTTCTTGCCCCGTTTGAATATACTCGTGCGTATGTGCTTCCACTCCGGGGCGCACACGCAGCAGCACCGCAACTTTCTTACCATTTTCCCGCGCCAGCGCAATAATATCATCCAGTTCCATGATGCTATCCACAACTACTCTTCCCACCCCGGCATCAAGCGCTTCCGTCAGCTCCACAACTGATTTATTGTTGCCGTGGAAAAAAAGTCGTTCAGCCGGAAATTCAGCTTTCAAAGCAGTGTAGAGTTCGCCGCCGGAGACCACGTCGAGACCCAGCCCCTCTTCTCCGAGAATACGGGCCATTGCCAGCACAAGAAAAGCTTTGCCGGCAAAAATAACCTGCCCATGGGGATAATATTGCCGCAGCGCATTGCGAAAGCGGCGGCAGTTTTTGCGCAGCAGTTCTTCATCCATAACAAAAAGGGGCGTACCGTACTGCCCGGCCAGCTCCAGCGTATCGCAACCGCCGATCTCCAGATGCCCCTTCGTGTTTACCTGAATTGTCCCCGCTTGCATTACCATCGCACCCACCATCCCTGTTAAGGAATATTAAAACGGGATATCTTCTTCGTTTACCACGGCAGCAATTACCGCCTTGAAACGCTTACTGCCAGCCAGGCGCCTTTCCTGCAAGCGTAACAGCAAAAATACCAGGACCATAAAAACCAACCCGGTGCCCAGGCCCCACAGATCGGCGCTGCCCATCAGCCATCCGGCCAGTGCGGCGGCCCGTCCGGCAAAGAGCCCGATCAACAATGCAAATAAAGGCAAAAGATAAAGCATAAAAGCAGCCAGCAGCATCTCGGAAGCCCGTGCCTCCAGACGCACAAGCTGCCCTTTTACGGCACCGATGGGGTTGAATGCTTCCGCCAGGCGGTCCTGATTTTTCTCCGGGTCGCCAAAAAAACCGCCGCAGCTGCCGCAACTGCGGCAGGAAAGGTTGGCGCGGATCTTCACAATCGCCTTATTATCGCCCTTTAATTCCATTACCTGACCATAGTGATCCACAAAATGCACATCCTCTCTTTGCCCCGGTTATGCTTTGCCGGCAATTAACAAGCATAAAGATGATACACACCCGCATCAGGAATGAGCAAAGGGTAAATAACCGGTGCGAAGGGAGCCAAAACAGCTTTAACCCCCTTCGCCTAAATCTCCGGCTCATAGTCTTACGGCTTTATATTTTTTCTAGGCAAAGGCTTCCGGGATATCTTTAAGCGTTGCATAACTAAAAACAGGACCATCCTTGCAAACATAAAAACTGCCCACATTACAGCGGCCGCACTTGCCGAAACCGCATTTCATCCTGTTTTCCAGCGTGGTATAGATCTGCGCGTCGGCAAAATTCAGCTTCTTTAAATTCTCCAGCACAAAGCGGATCATGATTGGGGGGCCGCAGGTAATGGCGATCGTATTTTCCGGAGAGGGGTTAACATCCATGAGCAAAGAAGGCACAAAACCAACATTATAATCCCATCCTTCTTCTGCCAGGTCAATGGTGAGATGACAGGTGAGGCCGCCGCAAGCGGAGATCTCCGCAAATTCATTTTTAAAACAGAGATCCCCGGAGGTACGGGCGCCATAGATCATCGTCAGGCCGGCATATTGATCCATTTTGGCCTTCACATATTCCACAATCGGCCGCAACGGTGCCTGGCCGATACCGCCGCCAATGGTGAGAATATGCTTACCCTTCCATTCTTCCAGGGGAAAGCTGTTGCCATAGGGGCCGCGCACCGTTATTTTGTCGCCGGCTTCCATTTCATGCAGGGCCTGGGTTACCTTGCCCATGCGCATTACGGAAAAGCGTAAAAAATCACCTTCGGTGGGGGAGCAGGAGACGCAGAACATGCTCTCCCCGACACCCAGCAGACCAACCATGGCGCACTGACCCGGCCGGTGGCTCCAGTTGGCCCGCGCCGCGGCGTCATCCAGCGTGACCTTAAAAGTCTTGACACAGCGATCTCCCACCGTCTCAAACCAGGTATCCTCTATTGTTGCCGTAAAGGGAACATAAGGATTAGCGTTATTGCACATCATCGCGCCTCCTTTACCTGCCGCAAAACCTCGACTATGTCGATGTTAACCGGACAGAAATTGATGCATCGTCCACAGCCAACACAGGCGATAACATCGAACTTTTGCACAAAGTAACTATATTTATGACTGATACGGTTGCGTGTCCGCTCACGACGGGTGGGACGGGGATTGTGCCCGGAGGCGTGCAGCGTGTATTCTTTAAACATGCACGAATCCCACATGCGGCAGCGGCGCCCGTCATAGCCCTCCACCTCATCCTGAATATCAAAACAGTGACAGGTGGGACATAGGAATGTACAGATGCCGCAACCAAGACAGGAAGCGGCGGTGTCCTGCCAGAGTTCATCTTCCCAGAGGCCGGGCAGTTTTTGGGGGATGCCGTCTGTTTCCACTTTGCGGCCAATCATTTCCCGCGCCTGCTGGTGCAGTTCCTCCGCTTTATGCAGATCGCCTGTCTCCGCCGCTTCCGTTACCGCTGCCATAGCCTGGGAAAGTTTTTCACCCTTCTCCGTCAGAGGCTGCAGCAGGTATGCGTCATCCAGTTCGGTCATGAGCATATCCAACCCCTCCGTGGAAGCCGGATCGCCCCCGACTGAAAGGCAAAAACAGTTTACACAGGGCTTGTTGCAGGCCAGGCCTACCACAACAGTTTTTTCGCGGCGATCCAGATAGTAGGGATCGTCAACATCCCAGGAAAAGAGCTTATCGACTATAACCTGAGCCCGTGCGTCACAGGGCCTTACCCCGAAAATAACCCCTTTTTCCCCCTCTGCCGGCGGGTGCGTCTCCGTATTACCCAGCGCGTAACGGTAAAGAGTTTCCGTCTGGGGAAAGAAGATACTCTTCGGCGGTACCGTGGTATTTGCCATGGCAAGCTCCACCTTGCCCGCATCCGTTACGGGAGCAAAGCGAAGGCTCTCGCCCACCTTTTGGGGTGCAAAAAGTTTATAGTCGCCCATGCTTGCCAAAAAATCAGCGAACTTATCTTTACGCAGTTTAATAATATCCATTAAATCCACCTCTAGAGAATGAAGTCTGCTTTATCATCGGGCCGATAGCTGGCCTGCAGCGGTTTGGACTCAGGATCCGTACCCGGTTCAAAGGCAAATTTTTCCCGAACCTCTTTGGTCAGTTTCCGGTTTAGTTTCATTAAAGGTATATCCACCGGGCAAACCCGCTCACACTCACCGCATTCGATGCAGCGACCGGTCAGATGAAACGCACGGGCAAGCTGAAAAGCCGTATTCTCGGATGTATTCGCGGAGCGCCATACCCACCCGGGATTCAAGCGGTCAAGGATACAATCCTCACAGTAACACATGGGACAGACGTTGCGGCAAGAATAACAGCGGATACAGCTAGCGAATTTATCCTCCCAGAAGTGCCAACGCTGCTGCGGAGATCCGGCCTCCATTTCCCGCACATCGGTATAGTCGTCGCTGCCCCAGACCGCCACCGCTTCCCAGGCTTCGATATCAAAAAGCAGGGGATTGGGATAACGGCAGGTCATGCACTTGCCGGCCAAAACTTCTTCCCGCGGAATTTCCACCCTGCCGGAGGGAAGGTTAAAAATAATCGTCCCTTCTCCCCACTCCGCGCTTACAACCGCTCCCATATCGGGATATTTGGCTTCCACTATTTTCTGATCTACGACACCCCGGCAGGGACAGCCGATTACCAAAACATTTTCCCGCTTGATTCCTTGTTCCACAAGCTGTTGTACCACGGCACGGCTGTCACAGCCCTTAACCAGCAAAGCCACTTTGCGCGTATCCGGCTCCTGCCCCCTTGGCACGGGAAGCTTTTCCGCCAGGGTAAGATAGGTGGCCAGGTTATGGCTGCACAGCGGCGAAAAAATCAGCTGATCTGCTTCTTCCGGCTTGTCAACAAAGTGAGGGGCGGCGCGAAAGCCATAGC
>DMPF01000111.1 GCA_003456095.1 Bacillota bacterium | reverse complement strand
GAATGCGGCAATTGTCCAGCAGTTGGATAAAATTGCTCATTCCACCATGCTTGGTCTGGCCAACGTGCCCTCTATTCTGTTGGCAAAGAGACTGGTAAATATGACCCCGCCCGGGTTAACCAAAGTTTTCTATTCCGATGCCGGCGCTACTGCTGTCGAAATAGCTTTGAAAATGTCGTTTCAATACTGGCAGCAGCAAAATGATCCTAATTTGCGCAGAAAGAAAAAATATTTATCCCTGGGAGAAGCCTATCATGGCGATACTATCGGTTCTGTCAGCCTGGGAGGGATGGACTTATTTAACGATCTCTTCCGGGATTTGCTTTTTTCAGGCTATCGGGCTTGCCATCCCTACTGTTACCGGTGTTCTTTGAATCTTGAGCAGGACAAATGTGGCTTAGCTTGTGTGGATGCTGTGGAGGATATCATGTCGAAACACCACGAAGAACTTGCTGCCATGATTGTGGAGCCTTTGGTCCAGGGCGCCGCCGGGATGATAATCGCACCTAAAGGATACTTGCGCCGCATTCGGGAATTATGCACTAAATACAATATTCTGCTGATCGCCGATGAGGTTGCCGTCGGCTTTGGCCGGACCGGAACCATGTTTGCCTGCGAACAGGAAGATGTCTGCCCGGACTTGATCTGTTTAGCCAAAGGACTGACCGGGGGTTATTTGCCCTTGGCTGCCACTCTGACCAGCGAACGGATTTATGAAGCCTTTCTGGGCGAGCATAAGACGCTGCGCGCTTTTTCCCACGGTCACACCTATACGGGTAACCCCCTGGGATGTGTTGCCGCTTTGGCCAACCTGGATTTATTTGAGAAAAATGACCTCCTGACCCATGTTCATAATTTGGCCAGGGTGATGGCCGAGCAATTGGAAAGGTTTCATGAGTTGGCGCATGTTGGAGATATCAGGCAACGAGGACTGATGGTGGGCATTGAATTGGTTCGCAATAAGCAAACAAAAGAAGCCTACCTTTGGGAAGAAAACATTGGACACCAGGTAATTTTGGAAGCCCGCAAACATGGTTTGATTATCCGCCCTTTGGGCTCTGTGATTGTACTGATGCCAATTTTAAACATCTCAGAATCCCAGTTGATGGAAATTTTGAATATTACCTATCAGGCAATAAAAACAGTAACAGAAAGGAATGAGATGGGCTAACAATCATGACCAGCCAACTGATCAGCGATTTAGAAAAGAAGATTTTCTCAGGTGAAGAGATTACCTTGGAAGAAGCAAGGCAGCTGGCCCGGCTGGAGGGACCGGATCTCTACCAGCTTTTTGCAGCTGCTGCCCGGATTCGGGATGTACGGGCAGGGAAAAAGGTGGATCTCTGTGCTATTATCAATGCCAGATCCGGCAATTGCACCGAGGACTGCAAATTCTGTGCCCAATCCGGCCATTACCAGGCCCAGGTGGAAATTTATGGGCTGTTGGATGAAGAAAGAGTAATAGAACGGGCGCATCAGATGGAGGCAGAAGGGGCGGCGCGTTTTTCTCTGGTAACCAGCGGGCGGGATCTAGGCAGAGAAGACTTTGTCAAAGCATTGGCCATATATCGGAGGTTAGCCGCGGAAACCAGGCTGAAACTTTGTGCTTCCTTGGGGATTATTACCAAAGAGATGGCTGAAGAACTGCGCAAAGCAGGGGTGATCATGTACCACCATAATCTGGAAACTGCTGCCAGTTATTTCCCCCAAATTTGCACTACGCACACTTATGCAGAGCGTGTTGCCACGATCAAGGCTGCCCAGTCAGCAGGGTTGGAAGTTTGCAGCGGCGGGATTATCTCCATGGGGGAATCCATGGAACAGAGGTTGGAGCTGGCCTTTGCCCTGAAGGAACTGGGCATAAACTCCGTTCCCATTAATATATTAAACCCCATCGAAGGAACAGGCTTGGCCGGTCAGCCTGTTTTGCTGCCGCTGGAGATTTTAAAAACCATTGCCATCTTCAGATTTGTTTTACCGGAGGCCAAACTGCGCTATGCTGGCGGCAGGGAAAATGCTTTGGGAGATCTGCAGGTTATGGGCTATTTAGCAGGGATTAATGCTGCCTTGGTCGGCAGTTACCTGACCACTTCCGGCCGATCTGTGGCAGCAGATATGCAGATGATTAAGGATATTGGTCTGGAAGTTTGAGATAAGGTGTGCTGAAGCTGTGCAGGAATTCTACCAGGAATTAGCCAGGAATATAGAAGAGCTGAAGGATAAAAATCTCTTCCGGAGATTAAAAACTATTTCCGGTCCACCCGCGGAATGGGTGGAGATAGCTGGGAAAAGGCTGCTGAACTTAAGCAGCAATAACTATTTGGGTATTGCCGGCCATCCGCTCCTGAAAAAAGGTGCCATGGAAGCTGTGGAAAGGCTTGGCTGCGGGGCTACGGCTTCCAGGCTAATCGCGGGTAATTACGACCTTTATGGGCAGGTGGAAAAAGAACTGGCTGATTTCAAAAACACGGAAGCCGCCTTGATCTTTAATTCCGGCTATGCCGCCAATATGGGAATCATTGCCTCGCTGGTAACTAGGGGTGATCTTATAATAAGCGACGAGCTAAACCATGCCAGCATCATTGACGGAATCCTGCTGAGCAAGGCTGACTGTATCCGCTATCCGCACCGGGACCTAAACAGTTTGGAAACGGCCTTGACCAGGGCAAAAGGTTATAAACGCAAACTGATAGTGACCGATACGGTATTCAGTATGGACGGAGGCTTGGCTCCTTTGCCGGAAATAGTGGCATTAAAGGAGCAATACGGCGCTACCCTGATGATCGATGAGGCCCATGGAGGCGGTATTTTCGGCGACCACGGGCGGGGTGTGGCTGAACTTTATGATCTTGCAGAAAAAGTTGAAGTTAACATGGGCACCTTGAGCAAAGCTTTTGGCTGTGCCGGCGCCTACGTGGCCGGCAAAAAAGTGCTCATAAATTATTTGCAGAATAAGACCCGGAATCTTATCTACACTACCGGACTGCCCCCCGCGGTATTAGGCAGCATTCAGGCTGCCCTGCAGGTTGTGCAGGCGGAAAAATGGCGAAGGGAGCAGGTTTTGCTGAAGGCAGCAAGGTTACGTGAGCGGCTGCAGGCAGCCGGCTTTAATCTTTTGGACGGGCAAAGCCAGATTATTCCTGTTATTATCGGAGATAATGAGACCACCCTGGAATTCAGCCGCCGCCTTATGGAAGCCGGTATTCTGGCGGTGGGGATACGGCCACCCACGGTTCCGGCCAGTTTGGCCAGGATACGGTTAACAGTCATGGCTACCCATAAAGAGCGGGATCTGGAGCTGGCAACGGAAACAATCATAAAAATCGGCCGGGAGCTACAAGTAATCTAAAAAATTTCGGGACACAAAAAATTTCGGGACACAATGAAAATTTTTGAGATCAAAAATTTTCTTTGTGTCCCGAAATTTTTTCCGAAATTTTTTCTTTGTGTCCCGAAATTTTATTTGTTCGGAGATGTTATAATAAGTGGGTGCATAGTCTTGATCTTAAAGGGGAGTTGCTATTGCGTAAAGAACGGATGGATGAGTATATCGCAATATTCAGGGAAAAATCTCCGATTACTTCCTTCTTTGGTATGGAGCTCTCCTTTACGAACGGGGGCAGTGCTGTGGTGGAACTTCCTTATAATCCCAACCTGGACCACGGCTTTGGTGGCATTCACGGCGGGGTTTATGCCACATTGATGGATACGGCGGGTTGGTATACGGCGGTTGCGGCCCAAGATGAGGACTGCTGGGTGGCAACGGCGGAGCTGAGCATGCACCTGCTCGAACCAGTAAAACAGACTTCGTTGCGTGCCGTGGGCCGCCTGATTAAGGCTGGTAAAAGGCAAAATATTGTGGAGATATTTCTTTACGACGGCAACCAGCGTCTGGTTGGACATGCCACGGGGACATTTACAATCTTGCCGCATCTTACTTTTCTTTCCGGGGAAAATTCC
>DMPF01000156.1 GCA_003456095.1 Bacillota bacterium | reverse complement strand
AGGCTCTGGCAGAAAGGGCGGAAGTGGTCTCATCACCGGTGATGATCCGTCTTTCTTCAATACCTGTCCTTGTCTTAATCCATCCATCACTTGTATCCACAATTATTTCCAGGTCATGATTGGTCAATTTTCCCACCGGGAGAGCTCTCCCCGTAGAGACAATCCCTGCTCTCCTACCCTTTTTCATCATCAGCCTCCTCGTTAAACCATCCCCCTGTCAGCGCCAGCTCTATTTCCCTGTTAATATCGCGCTGGATAAGGGGGTAAACCTGCCTGATTATTGCCTGGGAAATCGCCCTTTGGCGGGAGGCGCCATGGCATTTGATACAAATACCGTTGAGACCGATAAGCAGCGCCCCACCGTACTCCGCCTCATCCAGTTCCGCCCGCACACTTTGCAGTAAGGGGGCAAGTTGCGGGGCAACGGCACGGGTCTGTGCATTCCCGGCAATTTGTTCGCCGAGAAATAAAAAGATTTCTCTGGAGATCCCTTCCATTACCTTCAACATGACATTGCCGGCAAAGCCATCACAGACAACCACATCCGCTTTGGCGGCAAAAATTTCTTTAGCCTCAAGATTTCCGACAAAGCCGTGCAGCTTACGCTTAAAAAGGCCATAAGCACTTTTTACCTGCTGATTGCCTTTGTTCTCCTCAACACCCACATTAAGCAGCGCAATACGCGGCGATTCGATGCCAAGCATCCGCCGGGCGTAAATGGCACCCATAAGCGCATACTGCAGCATCTGCTCCAGCCGTGCATCCATATTCGCTCCTATATCCAGGATAACGAACTGTTCACCACCCAGCGCGGAAATTATGGTCAGCAGCGCCGGACGTTTAATTCCGCTAATCTTTCCCAAAAAAAGAAGGCCGCCGGCCATGAGGGCGCCGGTACTGCCGCAACTGAGCATGGCATCCGCCCTGCCCTGCCGCACCAATTCCAAGGCTACAACCATGGAAGCATTACGCTTACTGCGGATAGCCAGACCAGGGTCTTCATTGTTACCAATAATTTCTTCCGCATGAACAATACTGATGCGCGGTGAAATTATATTTTTGCCGTCGGGACCATTAAGCTGTTCGGCGCGGCCCACCAGCAGGATCTCCAGTCCTTCCACTCTTTCCACAGCATCGATTACCCCTTTAATTATTTCAAGGGGGGCATAATCTCCGCCCATGGCATCCACAGCTATGCGCAAAACCAGTTCATCTCCTCCGGCTAAAAACAAATACCGGGTTAATCTACCCTCGCAGCAGATAACCCAGGTCAAAATAATATACTGCTAGCTGACAACCGTTTTTCCTTTATAAAAACCGCAAGCAGGACAAACACGATGGGGCACTTTCACTTCATGACATTTGGGACACCGTGAAAAACCGGGAGCAGACAACTTCCAGTGCGTTCTGCGCTTGTCTCTTCTTGTTTTGGATACTCTCCGCTTTGGTACTGCCAAGGATAACACCTCCTCCAACTCTACAAATAAAGCCGGCTGCTGTAACAGCGCCGGCAGGCTTATCAACGCCGCCGCATCTCTTTTTCTTTTAATGCCGTTAAGCTGCGCAGCCGGGGATCAACTATCTCTTCGCGGCAGCCGCACTCTTTTCTGTTTCGATCAGCTCCGCAACCCGGGCAAAGACCTTTGCAGTCATCACGGCAAAGTATTTTCAGGGGCTGGGAGACAAGAAAGGATTGGCGTAAATATTCTTTCAAATCCAGCAGATCGCCCGTATAAAACAAAATATCCTCTGCCTCGCCGGCGCCCCTCTCCCGGGCTTCATGTGGCGGCCCTTTTGAGATCTTGAACTCCTCGGAAAAATGCTCTTTCATGCTGTAGACGGTTTCTTCCAGGCAACGGCTGCATTCCCCCGTCAGCTCCGCCTGCCAATGCCCCCGCACCAGCACCCGTCCGGTCACAGAGGCAGCCAGAACATTTACGGTCATGTAAAGCTCCGCGTCCCCGGGAAGATTAATGCCCAAAGATATAAGGGGCACCTGCTGTACATAAGGGGTAAATCCTCCCCCGTGTTTTTCCAGATTAGGCACAAAAATTTTCATTGCCCGTATTAACACCTCTTAAAGCCAAGCCTAATTATATATGAGAGATAACTTTTTTGTCAAGAAATTACCAAAAGCCGCAACAATAGCAGGTTGTCCTAAAATGTAACCCCATCCACATCCTCATCTTTTTCTCCAGTGAAAGAAACAACAATGCGGTTGGGTACGCAGACGATGCTCTGGAAGTCCAGGCTTATCCATCCCGTATGCGAACAGATGCCGCGGGGACAAAGCTCTTCTTCCATGGGAAGCATACGTACCCTGCCTCCGGAAATCTCCAGCACGGCGCTATGCTCACGGGCAGCTCCGAAAGGAACGGAAACCAGCTTTTCTGCGCTTTCGTCAAAGGATAATTCCATTACAAATTCATTGTCTACATGTACGGAGATATATTGCCTGCCCGGACCGGCGAAGATCTGTAAATTCAAGATAAACAACCCCAGGCTGAAAACCACAACCATGGCAGCAAACATTTTATCGCAAAAAGTCAACCTCAATGTTATCACCCGCTTCCTCTCTATTATAGCCGGGGATGGAGATAAAGACAACTCTGCGGATTAACATCCGGGCGGTGTATTCTTCGGCAAAAATTTTCATTGTGTCACGGGCGCTTTTGGGATAAAATCATAGATATTCAGAAAAAACCGGGGGTTGGAAAACCATGCTGATCTTCCGCAAGGCACACATGGGCGATCTGCAAAAGATTACCTCCATGATCAACAATTACGCCGATATGGGATTGATGCTGCCCCGTACCGTCCTGTATCTTTGCCAGCGCATCCGTGAATACACGGTTATCGAAGAAAATGGAGAAATCATCGGCGTCGGCGGACTGCATATCCTCTGGCACGATCTGGCTGAAATCTGTTCCCTGGCCATTCACCCACAAAAAACAAAGATTGGTCTTGGTATGGGCTTAGCTGAACATCTGATCATGGAGTGCCGTAAACTGCAGATCGAAAAGATCTTTGCCCTTACCTATCAGCCCGCTTTTTTTGAGAAATGCGGGTTTAAACGCATAGACAAAGATCAGCTTCCCCAGAAAGTCTGGACCGAATGCATAAACTGTCCTAAATTTCCCAACTGTGATGAGATCGCACTAATCAGGACGGCAGGCTAGCGGGCGGTGGGGGTCATCTGTTGAATTCCTCCGCGTTATAAAGCTGGTGGTAGCGATGATAGGACCTTTTCACCCGCATGACGAAATTACGTGTTTCGGAAAAGGGAATATTATTAAGGTTTTCTTTGCTGCCGTC
>DMPF01000025.1 GCA_003456095.1 Bacillota bacterium | reverse complement strand
TGGAACACGGCTATTTCGTGGAGGAAGAAACAGTGAAGGCCATGGCCGCAAACGGCGTAGCCTGGATTCCCACGATAGCCCCCATGGCCTTTCTGGCGCAATGGGGCAAAGGGCCGGGTAGCGCAAACAGCGAAACCATGGACACCGGCAAAGACGCTGCGGCGGAGGGAAGCGGCGATCCCGGCCCCGGCGGGTCTACCGCTGATCCGCAAAATACCGCCATGCTGCGATGTATTGTGGCTGAACACCTCCGGATGATTGCCCGTGCGCATACATGGGGAGTAACCATTGGCGTGGGCACCGACGGAGGCGCCCCGGGGGTAAGCTGGTCCGGCGGCTACTGGCTGGAGCTGGCGCTGCTGTCCCAAGCCGCTTTTACCCCCAAGGCGCTACTTAGCCTTGCCACCATAAACGGGGCCGCCGTTCTGGGGCTGGAGCGGGAGCGGGGCCGCATCGCCGTGGGTAAACCGCCGTGCTGGCTCTGCCTGGATATGGGTTTTCTCCACGGCCGTATTGAACCGCAGACCTTAAAAGGTATTATTTATCAAGAACTATGAAACTCAGCCATCCTTTGCCGTACAGCAAGAGGCTGCCAGCACGTCGAGCAAGCGGCGCCCCACCTGCCAGATATCACCTGCTCCCATAGTTATGACCAGATCCCCCCGACGGGCCATTTGTTGCAGCACGGCCACAAGCTGCTCCCTGCCGGAGAGAAAATGCACACCCCGGTGGCCCCGCTCCTGCAGCTGTTCGGCCAGCCTGCCGGCGGAGATACCGCTCATAGGCTCCTCGCCCGCAGCATAAATATCATCGAGTAGCAGTATTTCGGCCCCATGAAACGCTTCCACAAACTCGGACCAGAGAAAAGAAGTGCGGGTATAGCGGTGTGGCTGGAAAACACAGATAATACGCCGGCCGCTTCCGCGCGCCGCCGCCAGCGTAGCCCGGATCTCCGTGGGATGATGGGCGTAATCATCCACCACCATGATGCCGGCCGCTTCCCCCACAATCTCAAAACGGCGCTTTACTCCCGTAAAAGAACGCAGCGCATCCCTCATCCCCGACAACAGCACACCGCAGCAGTGGGACGCCGCCATCGCACCTAGGGCGTTGCGGATATTATGCTCTCCCGGTACCTGAAGGGAAAACTCCCCTATGTATTCATCCTGCCGGTAAACAACAAAACGGGAACCCAACCCTTCCAGGACCACTCTGCCGGCTTGAAAATCAGCCGCTGCGTCAAAACCGTACGTAACCACGGCCGGACGGACACTTGGTCGCAGTTCCCGTAGCAGGGGATCATCGGCACAGAGTACCGCCGTCCCCCCCTCCTTTACGTTGTTGATAAAAACTCTATAAGCAGCAACGAGGTGGTCAAAACTTCCCCCGTAATGCTCCAGGTGATCCGCCTCGACATTTGTCACAAGCGCCACCTCGGGCCGGTAGCGCAAAAATGAGTGATCGCTCTCACATGCCTCCGCCACCACATGGCGCCCTTTTCCCAGTCGGGCATTTCCCCCGAAAAATGAAACCTCGCCGCCGATGACGGCGGTCGGCTCAAACCCTCCCCGTTCCATCAACAGGGCGATCATGGCCGTGGTAGTGGTCTTACCGTGGGCCCCGGCCACAGCCACCCCCCTTTTTTCGTTGAAAACGGCTGCCAGCAGCTCGGAACGGTGCCACAGGAGTATATTGCGCTCCCGGGCCGCCAGCAGTTCCGGATTATCCTGCGGAATGGCCGTGGAATAGACCACCAGTTGCGCATCCCCGATCTGCTCCGCCCGGTGTCCCAGAAAAACCTTGGCCCCGGCCTGCGCTAACAGGCGCGTCATGGCGCAATCTCGCAAATCGGAGCCGCTTACGCTGTAACCACTTTGCAGCAGCACAAAAGCCAAGGCGCTCATACCATAGCCGCCGATCCCGATAAAGTGCACTTTTTTTAACTCAGGCAACAAAAAAAATCCCTTCTTTCCCCCATCTTTCCTGCCATTATCCCCCAGCCCCCATGGCAGAGCGGTATGCCCATATACCATATTCTTCCGGCCACCGGGGTGTGCCCGGTTTGCCGGGCAGCAGCGGTAAAAAACTCTTCTTGTTTTATGTAAACAAAATTTCCTGTTCTAAAGCTGCATGTAACGGCATATATTATTAGGTTAACAGATTTTCCACAAAGTAATTCACAATATCCACAGAGTTATCCACATAACAAAGCAAGTAATTACTCATCCCCTGCAAGCTATCCACAAGTGTGCTTTGAGGTTACATAATACAGTAACTAGGCACCATCAATCATAAGGTTGGCCACAGCATTAAGGGTAGGCTCAGCCAAACGTCCCCGGCGCAGGGCAAAGTAGGCGGCGGCCCCGATCATGGCCCCGTTATCCGTGCAAAGCTGCGGCGGAGGCACAATCACCTCCACTCCTTCTTCCTCCATACGGCAAAACATGCTGCGGCGCAGCTCACTATTGGCCGCCACGCCGCCGGCCAGCAAGAGCTGCCGCACCGCATAGCGGCGCGCCGCCAGCGCCGTCTTTTCCACAAGCACATCCACTACCGCCGCCTGGAATGAGGCGCAAAGGTCCTCCAACTTAACCTGCCGGCCCTGCTCTTTTTCCCGGCGGATACTGTTTAGCACAGCCGTTTTTAAGCCGCTGAAGCTGAAATCCATCTGCCACTCCTCACCCATCAGGGCCCGCGGAAAGGAGAAGGCCACAGCGTCACCGCCCTGTGCAAGTTTCGCGATAGCCGGACCGCCGGGAAAACCGAGAGAAAGGGCCCGGGCCACCTTATCAAAAACCTCACCGGCTGCATCGTCCCGCGTGCGGCCAAGCACGGTCAACTCCCCGTGATTCTGCATATAAATAAGGGATGTATGGCCGCCGGAGACCACCAGGCAGAGCAGGGGGAAGACAATCACCACACCGGTGAGAAAATTAGCGTAAATGTGCCCTTCCAGGTGATTTACAGCCATCAGCGGCACATCCAGGGCATAGGCAAGGGCCTTGGCTGTGGAAACGCCCACCAACAGGGAGCCCACCAGCCCGGGTCCGTAGGAAACACCTATCGCCTCCAGCTCAGTAAGAGCAACCCCCGCCCTGGCAAGAGCCTCATCAATGATGGGGTTGATCATCTCCAGATGACGGCGGGAAGCTATCTCCGGCACAACCCCCCCGAAACGTCGGTGCAGGTCGTCCTGCGAAGAGATAACATTACTGAGGATCCGGCGCCCGTTAAGCACCACAGCAGCCGCCGTATCGTCACAGCTACTCTCCAGTCCGAGAATAAGGGTAGAGCGAGAGATAAACCATCGCCTCCTTTGTTACTGCTCTAGCTTGCATTTACACCGGGGTGCAGGGTGCCTTTTGAAGCCTGAACAGTTAATATCCATTCAAGCAAGATCCATGCCGGCCCGGTGCAAAAGCCGCACCATTACCAGCGCGTCTTCATCATGATAATATTTTTTCCGAATACCCTTAATTTCAAAACCAAATTCTGTATAAAGCCTGCGGGCCGCCATGTTGGAATCGCGCACCTCCAGAAATATCTGCTCCGCCCCCCGGGCATCCGCCATCTCCAGCAGGGAGGTGAGCAACAAACTGCCGATCCCACTGCGCCGATACGCCGGATGGACAGCCAACGTAGTAATATGGGCCTCGTCAAAGAGCACCCAGCAGCCGGCATAGCCGACCACCTTACCCGTTTCCGCCGTTTCCGCCGTTTCCGCCACAAGATAACAGGCATAACCGTTGTCACGCAGCTCCTTTTCAAAAGAGCTGCGTGACCAGGGCAAGGAAAAGGAATAATGCTCGATTTCCATGACCTGGACAAGGTCACCGGGCGTCATCTTCCGGATCTGGGCGGGCGGCAACTAGTGGTCGTCTCCTTTCTACTGTTCCGGCAGACGCCGCTGCGCCTCCGGAAGGCGAAGGTAAAGGGGATTAAGAGCATAAAGTGGTACAGGCCCCTCCTCTCTCCAGATTACAAATCCCCGCTGCAGCACATAGGAGGCGCGATTCAGGGCGGAAGGGAGGGGCATCTCCCGGTAGCGCCGCCCCAACAGCGGCGCGAGGGCCTCACGAAAGGCAGGAAGGTTATCCCCAAGCACAATGACCTCTCCGCTGTAGAGAAGAAGGCGCCGGCCCAACTCGTCCAAGGAAAGGGCCTGGGGCGGTTCCACCGTTTCCAGGACGGAGGCGCCGCCGCGGTAAACGGCGGCATAAACCTGACTCCGGCGCGCGTCAAGGAGAGGGCAGAGCAGGGCGGGATAACATGCGCCGGCACCAGCCAGGGCTTCCAGGGTGTTTACTCCCACGAGGGGGATGCTCAGCCCGTGAGCCAGGCCGCGGGCCGTGGCCACGCCGATGCGAATGCCTGTAAAAGAACCGGGTCCCACCGCCACGCAAATACCCTCCAGCCGGTGGCGATCCACGTCGCTGTCCCGCAGCATGGAGATAATCAGAGGCATCAGGCGTTGGGAATGGGTCTTTTTAATGTTCAGCAGGTATTCGGCAAGCAGCTCCCCTTCCCTTCCCAGGGCCACACTGCAGACCGCTGTCGTCGTATCAATTGCTAAAAACAGCATCGCCTGCTCCACTCCTCAAGGATAACGCTCATAAGATCACCACGTGGATTAACGCAAAGGAGCCGTGCATCTTCATCTCCCGTTTCATCCAGGACAATGGTAATCTCCAGCCGTGTCGGCGGCAGGGCATCACTGAACTTGCCGGCCCATTCCACCAACACGACACTTTCGCCGTCAAAATATTCCTCCAGTCCGAGGCTGTCCAGCTCGGCCTCTTCATCCAGACGGTAAAAGTCAAAATGATAAAACAGAAGCCTACCTTGGTAAATATGCATCAGCACAAAAGAGGGGCTGGTCACCTGCTCCTCCACTCCTAGGCCCAGCGCCACCCCCTGTGCAAAAACCGTCTTCCCCGCTCCCAACTCCCCATCCAGGGCAAGCACCGTGCCGGCGGAGACAATCTCCCCCAGCCGCCGGGCTATTTCCCTGGTTTGTGCGCTGCTCGCGCTTTTCCATATGAACAAATATTACACACCCCTACAACCGTTCCGCGCGGTTCTTCCTCCAGCGATCTTTAAACCATCTCCCGCAATGTCTCCTCGAGGGTGCGGATGAATCGCCGGTTCTGCTCCGCCGTGCCAAAGGAAACCCGTACATGCTGGGGACAGCCGAAGATATCACCGGGGCGCACAATCACGCCCTTCTGCAAAAGCCTCTGGAACAGCGCCCTTGCCTCCACCCCCACCTCCACAAAAATAAAATTGGCCTGGGAAGGCACATAGGACAACCCCATGCGCGCAAATTCCTGCGCCAGGTAAGCGCGCCCCTGCGTATTGGCTTCCCGTACCGCCAGCAGATGCCCATTATCCTCCAAGGCAGCCTGGGCAGCAATCTGCGCCACCGCGTTAACGTTAAAGGGCTCCCGCACCGTGTTGATATCGGCAATAATCTCCGGGCTCGCCAGGCCGTAGCCTACACGCAGGCCGGCCAGGCCGTAAATCTTGGAAAAAGTGCGCAGGATAAAAACATTATACCCTGCATGCAGAAACTCAATGCTGCGCACATACGCCGGGTCGGTCACATACTCGTGGTAAGCCTCATCCATGACCACCAGGATATGCGGCGGTACCTCCTTGATAAACGATTCCAGCTCAGCGTGGGTTAGCATTGTGCCGGTGGGGTTGTTGGGATTGCAAACATAGATAATTTTCGTGCGCGGCGTAACAGCCGCCAGCATGGCCGGCAGGTCGTGGCCAAAATTTGCGGAGGGAACACGTACCGGCACCGCATCCATCACCCGCGCTGTAAATTCGTATTCGGAAAAAGTGGGATTGCAGATAATGATCTCATCACCAGGGTTCAGGTAGGTCATCCCAGAAAAGGTAATCAACTCATCGGCGCCGTTGCCGCAGATAATATTTTGCTCCGCCACCCCGAGGCGGGCAGCCAGTGCCTGCTTGAGGTAATAGGCGCTGCCATCGGGGTACAGGCTGAGCTTCGGCAGATAATCAATGATCGCGGCCATCACCCTGGGCGATGGTCCGATGGGATTTTCGTTGGAAGCCATCTTGATAATGTCGCTGATACCCAGTTCCCGCTCCACCTCTTCAATCGGTTTCCCCGGCATGTAGGGGATGATCGGCTCAAGACAGGCCCGTTTTTTGAACTCTTTGGTCAATTGTTTCACTTCCTTTGTCAATATTAATATTAAAATATAATCTGCAGATAACGCTCTGCCAACAGCAGCCCCGCGATCGTCTTGCCGTCCTCGATCTCCAGTGAGGCAACCTTTGCCATGGCCTCAACCAAAGGTAAACTCACGACCTCCAGGAACTCCCCTTCATCTCCCAACGTCTCCCGGCGCACCAGCTCTGTTGCCAGGTAAAGGTGAATCCGCTCATCACAGAAACCGGGGGATGAATAATAAAAGGCCAGCTTATGCATCTGCCGCGGGTAAAAACCGATCTCCTCCACCAACTCGCGCCGCGCGCACTCCTGGGGGTCTTCGCCCGGCTCCAGCTTCCCCGCCGGGATCTCAAGCAGCACCTGCTCCAGCGCCTTGCGAAACTGGCGCACCAGGTAAACCCGCCCCTGTTCATCCACGGGCACAACGGCTACCGCCCCCACGTGCTTCACGATCTCCCGCTCGCTTTCCCGTCCTCCCGGCAGGCGCACCCGGTCAACCCTTACCTTAATTACTCTGCCATTAAAGATATCCCGGCTCTCCAGCGTTTTTTCCGTCAGGTCCATCGGCATCGTCCACACCCCTTATACTCCTTGATCTTCCACTGCTCCTTAATCTCCACTGTCCCGACATCCGTCGGTACATTATAGCATGAAGATCTTTTCCGGGCTACCGCCACTATGCAAAAAGAGACCACCCATGGCGGTCTCCTTGCCGGCAATTCCTTGGTGCCTAATTTTGTAGGCGGGGCCAAGCCCTTTTATACTTACAGCTAATCAAACAGGGTTTTTGGCTCGCTGATGTAGTAGGGGTTCCTGAATTCTTTGCCGCAGTAGATGCACTCTACCAAACTCTTATCCCCGGACTCATTGGCGCTGTAGAACTTGAGCCCACAGTGGGGACAAACCCATTCAACCACGTTAACACCTCTTCGTGCTGCTGATAATTTAGATCATCATAGCAAATTATTATTTAGAGATACACTAATTTTCCTGCCAAATGGCTGTCAGCTTTATGCCATAATCCTGACCAATTTGACAGAAGATCTACCGTACTACTATAATTACGACAGCTTATAAACCAGAGGCTTTTAGTTAGAGCAGCCCCTTCTTCAGCGCCGCAGAGACAGCTTGCACCTTGTTGGAAACATTCAGCTTTTCACGGATGACGCTTAACTTGCGGTAAAGCGTCCTCTCCGAAATAAAAAGGGAACGGGAGATCTCCTTGTAGGTTTTCCCCTCGCCGCATAGCCGCAAGATGCCGGTCTCCTCGTCATTGAGGGCTTTATTAATGTTACCGCCGGGGCGCCCTACATAAGCGGAAAGCATCTCCGCCAGGATCTCTTCGTGCAGAACCCTTTCCCCAGCCACTATCCGCCTGATGGCATCTTCCACCTCTTCCAGGGAAGCATGCTTTGGCAAATAACCCCTGGCACCAAAGGAAAGGGCTTTCTCCACCAGTTTGAGGTCACAGTAACCGGAGATGACCAATACGGGCAGTCCGGGAAAGCGGTCAAGGAGCCGAGGCATCATGGACAGCCCGTTGCCGTCGGCAAACTGGATATCCAGTACAACAAGGTCCGGGGCGCTGGAGCAGCAAAGCTCCAGTATCTCCGCCACTGCCGACGCCTCCCCGGCAATGGCGTAACCCTTCCGGGTAAGCAGATCGCAGAAACACTGCCGAAAAAGGGTATGGTCATCGGCCACAAGCACGCGTACCGGTTTGTCGCTCAATTGATCCTCCAGGATAATCGTGGTGCCCCTGCCGGGGGGTTACCGTCTGAATTTCCCATATATACAAATATGTAAATTTATTGCGTAATATTAGACAAATGTGCAGATAAATCCTGCCTTTGTAAGCAAAAATGTGCATGTTTTATATAAATTTTTCTTTAATTCGCTCCATTTGCAATCAAAATTGCCCATATTTTAGGGGCAAGAGCCAATAATTAGCACTGTGTGCGCTGGCAGAGAGGATAAGATATGCCGTGTAAGCTATGTAATAGCCAAAAAACAACAATCCTTCCCAGCGGGCGATGCTGTATCCGGTAAAGAAAACCGGCAGGCAGGAAATTAAAAGCGGAAAGAGAAATATATAAAATAGAGAACATATTTCAAGGAGGTACCCTCCGATGCCGGAACATGATGTGATAATGCAGGAGATTATGGAAACGGTGGCAGGGCTGATGGCCCTAGCCGCCCGCACCGCACCCAAAGCAAAGGGTAGGGATTTCTTGGAGATCAAGATCCTCCAGGGGGACGTGCTACAAAAACTGGCCGACGCAATGGTGGCATATGCCCAAAAGGCGGGCAGTGACAAACAATATTTTGCCCGCGACGGAGAAAATGTGCGCCGTTCAGCAGCCGTGTTCTTAATTTCATTAAAAGAGCCCAAGCCGGCAGGCCTTAACTGCGGCGGGTGCGGCTTTGCCCGCTGCAGCGAGTTGCAGGAGAGGGAAATTCCCGACAGTGAATTTACCGGCCCGCTCTGCGCCTGGAGGCATGTGGACATAGGGATTGCCCTGGGCTCTGCCGCAAAAACAGCATCTCTACATAACGCCGACAATCGCATGATGTATACCATCGGCGCCGTCGCTCGGGCACAAAAATTGATTGAGGGAAAGTTTGTAGTCGGCATCCCCCTCTCCGCTACGGGCAAGAACATCTACTTCGACCGCTGAGTGCGACGAAAAAGGTGTATTAAAGAGAAAAGGTTACTGGGCCGGTATCGCATACAGCTGTTGATCTTTGCAACATAAATCAGGCGTCAGTTATCTCAGTTATACATCTCCCGGAGTTGACTTTTAAGGATTTTGCCCACGGTATTGCGGGGGATTTTATCTGCTATATAGATGGCTTTAGGCCGTTTATAGTTCGCCAGGCGTTCCCGGCAAACCAGGTCGACTTCCTCCGGGGTAACGCTTTGCCCCGGTCTGGGAACAACAACCGCGACCACTTTTTCTCCCCATTCATCGTCGGGAATGCCGATTACAGCTGATTCTTCCACTGCCTCAATGGTTGCAATGACGTCTTCCACCTCTGTCGGATAAACATTCATGCCACCGGAAATGATTAAATCTTTGCCTCTACCCACCAGATAAAGATAACCTTCTTCATCTTGATAACCTAAATCACCTGTTTTAAACCATTCCCCGGAAAAGGCCTCCCGGGTTTTTTCTGGCATATTCCAATATCCTTGCGTTACATTTTTGCCCCGTACCCAAACCTCACCGACGTCGCCGGGGTTTACGTCGTTTTCATCCGGCCCTACAAGGCGAATGGATACCCCCGGAAGGGGAAGCCCCACACTGCCTCGCTTACGGGGTCCGTTAAGGGGATTGGAAGTATTCATGCCTGTTTCGGACATTCCATACCTTTCAAGTAGCGTATGGCCGAATACCTGCCGAAAGCGATCAAAGACGGCGGCCGGAAGCGGAGCTGACCCGGATGTCCAAAGTCGCATCGAATCAAGATTGAATCGGAGTGGATTTTCTATCTTCAGCAAACGGTAATACATCGTGGGAACTGCCATAAAGACTGTGCAATGATCTTTTTCTATGCAAGTTAGGGTATCGACCGGGTCAAATTGCCTGCGCATGATCACTTTCATTCCGGCGTGGACAGCCCCATGAAGGGCCACGATCAGACCGTGTATATGAAAAATAGGGAGCACATGCAGTAAAATATCTTTTTCAGAATGACCCCACGCTACATGAAGGGATTCAATGTTGGTAAGCAGGTTTTCATGGGATAACATGGCTCCTTTGGAACGGCCGGTAGTTCCCGAAGTGTAAAGAATGATCGCGGTATCTTTGGGCCGGGCTGTTAAACCCTGGGTTGAAGGATTGGTTTTAATGAGGGAATCGTAGGCCAACATTTTTCCCTGATGCAAATTTTCACTGACGCCAACCACTATTACATGCTGTAAATGCGGCAGCATAGGCAGTATAGCATCGATTTTGGCAGCATTATCCGAAGTGGTAATAAAAATCTTGGCTTCCGAATCGGAAAGGAAGTAGGTGATTTCTTCCAGAGTATAAGTAGGATTCATTGGCACGGTAATACTTCCCAGCTGCAGGTTGGCCAAGTGAAAATAGAGAAATTCCATGCACTTGGGCAACTGAATGGCAATGCGGTCGCCCAGCTTTACGCCTGATTCCTGCATTGCCTGGCGCAGTATGGCCGCCCGTTCCCACAATTGGGAGTAATTAATTTCCTGATCTTCAAATATAAAGCTTTGATCAGGTAATTTTAAAATACTTTTTAAAATCCGATCTGCCAGGTTGATAAAAATCCCTCCTAAATTTTGATTGTTGTTCCGTCCTGCCCCTTTAGCGCATCCATAGATTTATATAGTGATGTAATAATGGCTTTTTTCTCCGGGTTGTTTTTGACAAACATGGTCGCGGCCTGAATTTTCGGCAGCATGCTGCCGGGTGCAAAATGACCCTCAGTGATATATTTTTCAGCTTTATGAACTGTCATACAGGCCAGCTCCTGTTGGTTTGGAAGGTTATAGTGCAATGATACTTTGTCCACCTCCGTCAAAATCAAAAGGATGTCGGCGCCGATATTTTCTGCCAGCTTCCCTGCCACCAGGTCTTTATCAATTACAGCGGCTATCCCCTCAAATGAGCCGTCTTCTTTCTCGACTACCGGAATCCCGCCGCCTCCAGCTGTGATAACAATAGTTGTATCCCATAACTCCCGGAGGCAAGACAATTCCACAATCCTCTGTGGCACGGGGGAGGCAACAACCCTGCGCCAGCCCCGGTTAGCATCTTCCCTCATCTCATACCCCTTCTCCTTGCGCAGCTGTTCGGCTTCTTCCTTTGTATAGAAAGGGCCGATTGGTTTAGTCGGCGTTTTAAAGGCAGTGTCGTGTTTATCCACCACCACCTGGGTAATTATCGTCACAACGGGGATATTCAGCCCCCTTTTTATTAAGGCATGCCTCAAACTATGTTGAATATGATAGCCGATATAACCCTGGCTCATAGCGATGCAGACATCAAATGGCATGGGTGGCACAAGATGGGCAGCTGCTTCAGCGCCGATCAGCAAGTTGCCAATCTGTGGACCGTTGCCGTGCACTATAGCCAGCTCATAACCTATACAGCTCATTTCCGCAATAAATTCCACCGTTTTTTTGACTACTGCCAACTGAGCCTCTGCCGTCGCCGGGGATCCTTTTCTTTGCAGCGCATTGCCACCCAAAGCTACAACCACCTTTGTTGCTGCCATTCCACTCTCCTCCTAAATCACCCTCTGCCGGCGCAGGTCCTCATCAAGCTTCTGCACCAATAAGCAAATTTATTAAGTGTTCCAAGGTGGCAAGCACTGCATGCGCGATGTCAAACCCCGTGCTTGCTCCAAGCATAATAATTCGGGACAATATAAAGGCATTGTTTTCTCCCCCAATCAGGCCGGCAAGAAAGTACCTCACCGGTTCCGGCGCCAGTCCCTTTCTGCCCATTTCCAGCATGTGGGCGCCAAGCAGGGAGGTACCAGCCCTAGCTTCGGGCGGGAGGTGCGGCGGCTGCCAGCACTGCCCCATGCTTTGCATAAAGTACCGGTAAGTTAAAAAAGCGCCAAAAACCAGGTCATCACCGCTGGGAGTAGAGCCCCGGCCAAGTCCGGCCAGGCCCACGCAGGCCGAGTTGAAGCCGGCGCGGTCTCCCGCGGCCAGGGAGCGCAAAAGTCCTGGAAAGGTTTCGGCGATGCGCTCTCTGAAAAAGCCTTCCCCTGACGACCCGCCGATCAGCACAGAGCTGGCGGTGTCACCTGCGGCGGCAAGCAGGCTCGCTTTAACCTCCGGCAGCACGGCGCGGAGGGCAGCTGTGTCAACCGCCGGCAAAACACCGGGCGCAAAAGAAATATCTTTGCCGGCGCACAAACAAATTGATGCCTTACTATTTTCAGAAAACCGGACTATTCCCGGCTCAAAGCTTCCTTTCAAGCCGGGGTATGCAACCATTTTTAAATCATGGAAGCTTTCCCGGGTAAGACCTATGGTGGCAGGGCCGCGCCAGGTAAAGGGAGCGGCAACCATCAAAAGATGGCGCCAGCCTTCCACGCGCAGGTTGATTACCTGGTCATGCACCGAAAGAACAGATATTTTTCTTGGCTTGTTGTAGGCCGCCAGATCTCTGGCCCACCACTGTACTGCATATTCCTTTTGTCCGCTCATAGTACCGGCTTATTTGCTTTCTCTTTCAGTGCCTGTACAATCCGTTCCGGCGTAATGGGGAAAGTGTAAAATTCCACCCCGATGGCATCAGCTACAGCATTGGCAATAGCAGGAGCCACTCCGATCATGGGAGGCTCGCCCACACCCCGGGCGCCGAAAGGACCTCCCTCTTCCGCCGTCTCTAACACAAAACAGTTGATCTCGGGTACGTTTTCCATAGTGGGTATCTTATAGTCGGCATAGTTGTGGTTGAGGACGCGACCCCTGTCCAGTTTGAGTTCTTCATAGAGAGCGGTACCAAGCCCCATAATGGCGCCGCCGTTAAGCTGGGCTTTGCAAAGCTGCAGATTGATGGCCTTTCCGGCATCCAGGACGCTGGCCAGCTGCAACAGGTTGATTGCGCCCGTTTCCGGGTCAATTTCAACCTCCGCAGCAGTTGCACCGAAGGTCCAAAACAAGCCGGGATTACCCTGACCGGTTTCCGGGTCCAGGTTGGACAGGGTGGTGGGAACCCAGGAACCCCTGCCGATGATCGGCCCAAAGAGGCCTTCACCACTGGCTTTTTTAAAGCTGTTGGCCAGTTCCGCCAGCTTGATGAACTTACTGTGATCCTTCATCCAGCGGACCACGTTGTCACTTAGTTCCAGTTCATCTTCCGGCACCCCAAGGGCCGGGCCGGCCAGGGCATAAAGCTGATCTTTTACGTCCTTAGCCGCTTTCAGTACCGCGTTGCCGCAGCTGTAAATGGTACGGCTGCCCACGCTCTGCCATTCGTATGGGGTGAAATCGGTGTCAGGCATACGAAGCTCGATTTTTTCCGGGGGAATGTTCAGGGCCTCTGCTGTTATCTGTACCATGGCAGTCAACGTGCCCTGGCCCATCTCGGTGCTGCCAATAAGCAGCTGGATGGTACCGTCCTCGTTTAAACGGATAATCACCGAAGAAGAAGCGTTGCTGGGTTGAGCGGGTGCCTTGACCATGCCGGCGATGCCCTTACCCCGGTATTTGCCACTCTTCTTGCCATACTCAACCGCCTCGGCCACCGCTTTAAGGCACCGGTCAAAGGCTACGTGTTGCACCGTCTGACCGCTGGCGGTGCTGGAGCCGTCTTTCATGCCATTAATCAATCTTATCCTCAGCGGGTCAATATTAAGGATGCCTGCCAGCTCGTCCATCTGGCGTTCAATGCCCCATTGCATTTCGCACATGCCAAACCCCCTGAGCGGACCACCCACCGGGTTGTTGGTATAGACACAGTAGCAATCGGTTTTGACGTTAGCTATAGCATAGGCGCCGG
>DMPF01000041.1 GCA_003456095.1 Bacillota bacterium | reverse complement strand
TATTTGCTTTTAACTCTGTGGCAGTAATAATCATGGTAAGGACTCCTCCTTAATCAGTGTGCTTAACGCATTTATATCATATGCATCATGTGCGATACTGTCAATATAAATAGCACGATTATAAAATTGACATAACGGACTATAAGGTCCTGGCATCTAACCTACTCATTAAGCACCGACATCTAAATCGCTCTGTACGCTTCAAAATCAGCCTTTTGGACATATTCCCACAGGACGATAAAATTACGCCTCTGGAACTTCGGTTTCCGACCATCAAAACCCGCGAACCGCTTATTTACTGGACTTTCCACTTCCAGGTTGCCCTTGACGTCCAGCAAGCGCGGCGCCGTTTGACAGACCGTAACTTTCATGAAACATGCCTCCCCTTGGCTGAGTATGCTCATTTGAAGGGATCCCAGCGGGCCACAAGTCCCTCGTATCCGCTGGGGAATTGTTGTTGGAAGAGCCTGTAATAGTAAAGCTCCTTGGGAGACTGCAGGGAGATACCGCTACTGCTTTCAGGGTTCTGCTCGAGGTCTTTCTCACCGATATGATCGGGAATAACCTTTTCCACCTGGTCATCCACGCCCACGCCCCGGGAAAATCTCATTTTTGGACGATCTGCAATTTCCCGGGGCAGTATACCCCTGAAAGCTTCACGCAGGATCCATTTTTCAACGGACACTTCCCCCTCGTATACTTTTAGCTCCATGGGAAGGGTATTGCTCATGGCCACCACTGCCGGGTGCAGAAAAGGAGCATGGTATTCAATACTGTTTGACATCCAACCCCGGTCAAGCCTGCGCAGGGCCGTGTTATAAGCTATATCGACAAGTTTTCTGGCGACTCTCTCTTTTTCAGCAGGATCTTCAATATCCTGGAGTTCCCTGAAATAACCGCCAAAAAGTTCATCGGCCCCTTCTCCCACCAGCACGCTGTTAACATGTCTGGCAGCAAGGCGGGATGCATAGTAATTGGCAATAAACCCCACGATACAGTCCTCGTCAAAGGATTCCAGGTACCACACTGCCTCGGGGATAATTGCCTTAATATCATCCAGGGTTATTTCATAAATATGGTGCTCCACGCCCAGTTCTTCTGCCAGCATCTTCGCGTACTGTAGATCTTCACCGGGGTGGCCGGCCAGGGTAGCGGTAAAAGCCTTAAGCTTTTTGTTGTACTGGTGAGCAATGGCAAGAATAATGGAACTGTCCAGACCACCGCTTAAAGCAACGCCTTCAATGTTCCCATTACCGTTGGAGAGGGCGTCTTCCACCGCTTGGATCATCACTTCCCTCACTGCCCTGATTGCTTGCTCCGTATTCTCCCAGGCAGGAAGATCAACGGGAACGTTTTCAAACTGCCTGCACCCCTCTACAGTTGAATAGTAATGGCCCGGTAGCAGCTCTTCCACGCAATCGGTAAAATGTTTCAGCGCCTTTGCTTCAGAAGCAAAGAACAACTCCCCTTGTGGTGATTCACAATAGATCACCGGCCGCGCCCCTACATGATCCCGGGCTACTATACATTCATTGCTATCCATAATTGCGCAGGCATAACTACCACTGATTTTTGAGAAGACTTCTTTCCCATAATGCAGATATTCTTTCCTCAAATAATCGGCATCTGAAATTTCCTGCCTTTCATCATTGCGCAGTAACGTTCCATCTATGATTACATACGGCGCTTTTTTCCCATTCACCCCGTTGGCGTTGGCTCCCACATAAGCGAGGGAACCTGAACTGAGGCTTTTCGTAACGGGGGAGCTGTTTGATCCCCGATGCCGGATCATTTCGATCATCTTTCCAACCTTTTCAACAGCAGCTTCTTTCCCCACATAACCTGCTATGCCGGACATAATTTTACCTCCTGTTGTAAAATATTTGGTATTGCGGGCGGGCACAAAACCCGCCCTTACGGCGCCCGCCCACGAGCAGGCTGCCATTATTTTTTAAGTACCCAGGCCCTCGCTTGACTCCAATCTCTCGGCCACAGCGGCTAAATCAAGTGACGCATCCAGCCTAGCTCCCTTGTAGAGGTACCCCTCCCTGAGGCCTTTACGGGCCGCCTTCATAAAAACGGTGCTGCTCGATTTGTTAACCGCTTTTTCTATAACAGCAAGCTGGTCTTCAATATATGTTTCATTATAAGGTTCCAGACCATTTTCTATATGCCGGATACGGGCTGACAGTTCCGCTTCCATCTTTTCATCCGGCTCAATACCAAAACAGCCCAGCACTTCAAGCGCAGCACTCAAGGCCAGTTGTGAAATTGCCAGGGACTGAGCTTTGCTGAATTTTTCCTTCACTATTCCCAAGGCAATATCATCAATCACATACTGGTAGTAAGAAACGGACATAACCTGCTCGAGCATGCCTAGGGCACTGTTGATATATTGTCCGCCGCATGCCGCTTCATAGACCCAGCTTAGTACTTTTTCACTGATACCCTGTGCCGAGGGTACTGCTTGATCCGATACCCCCGCGGTGCCGCAACAGGGAAGATTGTAAAAACGACAGAGTTGGGCCGCCAGGGCAACGCGCCGAATGCTGTCGGGCTGGCACCAGCGGGGGGAAGCATCACTATAGAGATTGGCCGTGATGGGAATGCCCCGGTACAGGACTTTTGCACCGGGGCGGACTACATTGGCCAGCACAAATCCAAACAGCAGTTCAGCGTTGAGCTGCAGCAGTTCTCCCACTTCGGAAAATGGTGCGGTGCTTCCGCCCTGGGGGCAACTGGAAATGGCTACGGGGATGTCTTTTTGCACAATGGCAACGAACTTATCCCCGGCGGAACTATCCATCACTAGGGGACTGGAAACCAGGCTAATGATAAAAGAAAGATGTGCCCGGTTACCAATAATCTCAAGCACTTCAGCGAGGCGGGCCAACTTGACCAGATTGGCAAGATTTATGGGTTTCGAGCAGTACCGGCGAAAAACAGCCGCCTTGGCCACGTCCTTCTGTTCGTCGGGAAGATCACATTCCACCGGACGGGTAATAAAATCAACCTGTTTCAGCTGGTTGCAGAGAACTATTATTTGTTTCAAGTCATCCGTCCCTGCTGATTTTCTCACCCACCCGTTGGAAGTTCGCTGCACAACATAGAGTGCCTGGCCGCCGGTACCAAATTTTACCTGGTTTTCTGGCCCGTTGACCGTGAAGCTATAGGCCGGGTCCGGCGCCTCAAACTGAATAATCCTGGCTGACTGGGCCAGCGCATTTTTCACCATATCTTGTGGCAGCATGATCCTATCCCCTTTACACTGTGCCCCACTGGCCAAAAGCAATGCGGCAATACCTGCATGGGTAACTTTGACGCCCACCCGGGATAAAAGACTGCAGCTCCCCTCGTGAAGTAATTGCATTTCAGCAGAAGAAAGCATCTTCAGCTGTTGCTTTTCCGTAACGATCATGATACATTACTCACTTGTTCCAGCTTATTCATGGCATCCATAACATCGCGGCAGTAATGGTCGGCGCCGATTTTGTCCGCAAACGCCTGGGAGGTGGGCGCTCCGCCAATGAATAACTTCAGGTCGGGAAAACTGTCTTCTTTGATCAGCCTTACCACATGCTCCATCTCAATCATCGTGGAAGTCAACAGCGCAGAAAGGCCCACAAAATCAGGCTTAAATTCCCTGATTTCCTGCATGATCGCTTGTGCCGGCACATTAATTCCCAGGTCCTTTACCTGGTAGCCTGCGCCTTTTAGCATGGTAGCCACAATGTTTTTGCCGATGTCATGTAAATCCCCTTCAACTGTTGCGATGAGGAATTTACCTTTATTGGAGCTGTTGCCGACCTGGAGTTTAGACTCAATTATTTCCATAGCTTCACCCACACATTCGGCGCTGGCAAGCATATCAGCCAGGTTATATTCTTCTGATGCAAACAGATTACCCACCTTTTCCATGGCCACCCTGAAGCTTTCAATCAGTTTCTGGGGCTCGATGCCCGCTTCCAGGGCTTGCTCCAACAATTCCAGCGTGCCCGGTGTCCCTTCCATACTTCCGTCATAACCTTCGTCATCAGCGTCAAGATGCCCCATGACGACACTGTGCTCCAATTTTTCCAATAACTCGTCCTTATTCATAATCATTCTCCTTTTGTATACAATAATCCCGGTATTTCTTCATGTAGCTGTCTGATCGTTTCGTCGGCCAGAGTATTTGCCTTAGCAGCAAGATAACGGTCCAGTTTTGCCTGGGCCCGCACAAAAACCTGGTCATCCTCCCCGTCAGAAACAAACTCATACGTGTTGGAAACCACTTCCCGGCGCAGCTGCTTTCTAACCCCCCGGGTAAACATGCCCGATCCTTTTGTAGTTTTATCAATTTCCTGGAGCGCCGCTTCAACGTGTTCCTGGCCAAAGCCCGGGATACGCAGGAGATCCTTGACCAAAGCAATGGAAGCGTTATCGAGGACTGCTTGCAGCGGTGAAAAGATATTTGTGCCGTCAAGCAGCCCAAAAGCATAATGAATGTAGTGCGCTCCTGCAGATGCCACCTCCTTATAAGAAAATAGTTTTTCCACCATCGCCTGGATCCCCGGACGTTTAACATCGCCAACGCCTGCTGATGCATAGCACGGTATCCCATAAAAGCGGGCCATTTGGGCACATGCCATGGCATAATGGCTAAACTCGGCTGTCCCGTAGCAGTCCTGCAGAGTATCAAGCCGTGCCCGCACCGGGACGGCCCCATACAAAACAGGTGTCCCTGGGTTGGAAAACTGGGTCAGGGCAATCCCGGCCAGAATCTCCGCATTAATCTGTATGATTATTCCTTCTTCCTGGATTTCGACGGTTCGGTCAAGGACCCGGTTGTG
>DMPF01000069.1:4162-5559 GCA_003456095.1 Bacillota bacterium | reverse complement strand
TTAGGCGCTTACACTGATTTCCCGCAGGGAGCGGGCCGGCTTCTGCCGCCGCCGCCCGGCGAGCCGGCGCCGCCCCTGTATGATCTGGTGGTGGTCGGCAGCGATCCGGAGGGGATTGCCGCCGCCGTCTCCGCTGCCCGCAGCGGCCTGCAGGTTTTGCTGCTGGACAGGCGTGACCGGCCGGGGGGACTCTTCACCCTGGGCTGGCTCAACACCCTGGATATGAACCATGATCCGCGGGGCAACTTACTGACGCGCGGCATTTTTGCGGAATTTTTTACGCAGGTCGAGGGTATTTCCTTTGATGTGCACACCGCAGAGCAGGTCTTCACCCGTATACTTGCCGCTGAAGAAAATTTGGCGCTGCGCTGGCAAGCGGAATTGGCCGCTGCAGCGGTCAAGGAAGGTCATATTATCTCCCTTGAGCTGGACGGGGGTGAGCGTATCAGGGCACGGCACTTTATTGATGCCACTCAGGATGGGGATCTGTTTTACCTGGCGGGGGCTTCTTTTACTGTGGGCATGGAGGATCTGGGGATTGACCGGCATCAGGCCGTCACCCTTGTGCTGAAGGTGGCAGGAGTGGACTGGCAAACGGTGGCAAGAACCCTCAACTCCCCGGAACGGGAAAGAAAGTACAACGGTGCGCACGGCACCTCGGCCTGGGGCTTTATGGAGGAGATGCGCGATTATCGCGCCCTGGATCCGCAGATCCGCCCCCGCGGCCTCAATATGGGTCGGCAGAACGATGGCAGTGTGCTGATTAACGCCATGCATATTTTTGGTGTGGACGGGCTCGACCCCGCCTCCCGCCGTGAGGCAAGGGAACGGGGGTACCGGGAGGCTGAGCATATGGTCAGCTTTATGCGGCAGACATTGCCGGGATTTGCGAATGCCTACCTGGCGGCCACGGCGCCGGAGCTTTATGTGCGGGAAACGCGGCATCTGCAGGGGCTTTACCGCCTGACCATTGATGACGTGCTGGAGCACCGCGATTTTTGGGACAAGATCGCCTTGGCCTCCTACCCTGTGGATATACAGGCTACGGCGATGGACGACTGGGGTGCTGTAATCGGCAACCCCGCCGTTTTCAGCATTCCTTTCCGCTGTCTGGTGCCGCGGGAGCTCTACAACCTGCTCGTGGTGGGCCGGGCTGCCAGTTACGATTCACTGGCCCATGGCAGCGCCCGCGTGGTGCCTGTGGGCATGGCGGCGGGCGAAGCGGCCGGGTTAGCGGCAGCCCTTGCCCTGGAAAATGGTGTGGATTTTCACCGCCTGAGCGCGGATCTGGAGTTAATCGCCCTTTTGCAGGAGCGCCTGCGGGAACAGGGCGCCTACCTTCCCGATTTTGCGGTTCCCCATTCTATGGAGGGCCATCCCCTTTACCCTGTGGTGCG
>DMPF01000069.1:0-3821 GCA_003456095.1 Bacillota bacterium | reverse complement strand
GGAGCTCCGCGCCCGGGGGCTGGTCAAGGGCGGCTACGACAACGATTACCGTTTGGAGGAAGAGGCTACCCTGCGGGACATTTCTCTTGTGGTTGGAGGTTACCTGGAACGGGCGCTGGGAGGGCGTTATCAGGCACGCTATCTTCCTGATGCGCGCCAACCGGCACATGTAGCCGACCTGCAGCGCATCCTGGAGAGCATCGGAGGGGTGGAACACCTGCAGGCGGAACTGGATATGCTGCTGCAAGAATACGCGATGACAGAAAACAGACTGCTGCAAAGGGGAGAGACATTCAGCTTGCTGCTGAAATTCCTGCGGCAGTTTTAACAAAACATGAGGGTGGAAAAGCGATGTTTCCGCAAAAAAAACTACATCTTTCAGCGGTTGTGCTCTTAGCGCTGATGCTGTTATGTTTAAATTTTGTTCCTTTACGGACCCTGCAGGCTGCGGCGGCGCCTGCCGGCAGCGGTCTGCTTCGCGAGATCAACGAAATAATCAATCGATACTACCTCTTTGCCCCGGCAGATGGAGTGGATCTGAAAACTTTGGAGGAGCTGCACCGCTTCTGGCGGGACCCTTATTCCCGGTATCTGCAGGAAGAGCAGCTCAGGCTCTTTACGGAAAGCCTGGGCCGCCACCTTACCGGAATTGGCGTCCACCTGGAGCAGGGGCCGTCAGCCGTAACAGTGGTCTTTGTTGTGCCTGACTCTCCCGCCTTCCGAGCGGGGTTGCAAAGCGGCGATCGCCTTGTCTATGTGGATGGGTATTTCGTCATGGATGCTCCTCTGGAAACGGTGGTGGCTTTGCTGCGGGGACCGGCGGGGACAAGTGTAAATGTTATGGTACTCCGGGAGGAGCAGCTGCTCGATTTTTCCCTGGTGCGTCAGCAGATCAGGCTGCCTGCCGTGGAATATGTGCTGCTGGAAGAAAATTTGGCCAGGCTGCGCCTTTACAACTTTGACAGCGGTGCGGCCCGGGAGTTGTCCCGGCTGCTGGATACTCTGGAGGCGGAGGGGGTGCGGGGTTTTATCCTGGATTTGCGGGCGAACCAGGGGGGGTACCTGGAGGAGTCGCTGGCGGTGGCCAATCTTTTTACACAGGAGACACTGTTGCAGCTGCGGAAGAGGGCAACTGACTGGCAGGAAATTAAAGGAGAAAATCCGCCTGTGACTGCTTTGCCCTTAGTGGTAATGTTGAACCGGGGTACGGCCAGCGGAGCGGAGATCGCGGCGGCTGCCCTAAAGGACAACGGAAGGGCCCTGCTGGTGGGCGAGCTCACTTTCGGCAAGGGGATTATGCAGAGGCTCATTCCCTTGCGGCATGGCGGTTATCTACAGTTGACCACTGCCGAATTTGCTTCGCCCCGGCTGAATCAAATCGAAGGTGTGGGCGTTGAACCGCATTTTTTCCGTTTTACTCCGCAGGAACAGGAAGAACTGGCCGCGGAGCTGCTCCGCGACGTTGTGCGGTTGCGGGAGGGAGCACAGCGGAGTTACCTGGAACAGCTCCTGCGACGGCATTTTGGCCCAAACCCTCCCTTTCCCCTGACGCTGCGGGCGCATGGGGAAAACTATTATCCCCTGCGGGCGCTGCTGGCCCTTACTGGAAGGACGATCATTGCGGATGCGCAGCCGGGCATTTTCAGTTTCAGCTGGGAAGGACGACGCTTTCGCCTGGATCTGCCGGCGCGGCAGCTCGGCAGCCCGGAGTCCAAAGCGGCAGCGCCGGCGGCAGCAGCAAGGTCCGCTGCCCCAGTCCTGTTGCGGCAAGGGAACACTTATGTCCCCCTTTCTTTCCTGGAAAGGGAACTTGGCTTGCCTTATTTACGTCATTAATATGCTGACTCCTGAATTCTGAATGCTTGGATAATATCGATGTGTGCAAAATAAACAGGAGAGGGGAGCGCCGTGTCTGGCTTATTTTGCCGCTGCGGTTTAACCACCGCCGGCTTGGTTTTTTTACTTCTGTTCCCTTTCCCATATTCCCTTTTTACCACGGCAACGGGCCATGTCAGCGCGGCGCCGGCGGAGAATGAACGGGCGGAGGGGAATCTGCGCGTCTACCTTGAAGATCTGCCCATACGGTTCGATGTTGAACCCCGCCTGCGTGAAGGAAAGATCATGCTGCCCCTGCGGGCCTTGGGCGAAAGGTCCGGCTTTTTGGTGCACTGGCAGAAGGACCGGAGAAGGGTAACGCTGCACGGCCCGGGAAGGGAGATCGTCCTTTATCCTGATAACCCGCTCTTTGCGATAAACGGCATTTTACACCGCACCGCCCATCCCCCGTTGCTGTATAGCGGCAGGGTCCTCGTTGGCCCCGATCTGCTTAAAGAAGCTACCGGACTGCTTTTGCAGGCCGGGGATGGGCAGGGGGGCGTTTTGCGTTTCAGACACAGACAGCCATTTCCGGCGGAACAAAAAGTGCGGGAACAGCCCCTTTATTTCGTGGAGTTGCTGCTGCCTCCGGGAGACCGGGTCAAAGCGCGGGAAAAGTTCGAGATACGCCTGGCTGCACCCTTCGTCAGGGGTATTTTTGCCTATGAAATAAGTTTTTTCTACAATCCGGAGATCATCCAGGTAATAGATATATACAATCCCACTTTCCAGCCGCTCAGGGAGTTTTACATGAAAGAGATTAATAACAGGGAGGGTAAGATGCGCTATACCCTCACCACCCTCGGTTACCGGGAAGATCTGCCCCCGCGACCGAACCTTGCGGTAATCGAAGCGGTCGTCTCCCGGGCGGGTGCCGTGCCCCTGATCAAAGGGACATTTAAGGTAACATTACTGGATAACAGGGCGCGGATTATGCCGGTGGGTTTGGAGGAAAGGGTCCTCAGCGTGGGCGATTAATCTTGACAGCATGCTTGATAATTTACTATACTTGTTAAAACTACGGGAAGGCAAGATGCGCGATGACAGAGAACAACGTTGGACGGGAGCAATGGGAAGGCAGGGTGGAAAAAAATAAAAAACGGCGAAAGAAAGGGATGGGAGTTTTCCTCTGTTCCCTAATTTTATTAGTTATCCTTTTCCTGGCGGCAGGCATGTGGTTGAAGGCTGTCTGGGATGAGGCTTACGAAATTGTCCTTCCCGGTGCTGCAGACGGTCGCTCAAGCGGTTCGGCAGCGGAGGCGGAGTTCGAATCTCTGCCTGATATAATGAATCTCCTTATCTTCGGTCTCGATTCAAGCGACCGGGTGCTGCGCGCCGATACGATTATGCTTCTTACCTTTAATCGACGCAACGGCGAGATCAATATTATCTCCATTCCCAGGGATATGCGCGTGGAGATACCGGGTCGTGGCAAGGACAAAATCAACCATTCCCATGCTTATGGGGGCGTGGGCCTAACGCGTGAAGTAGCGGAGAACCTCCTGGGGATCAAAATAGATTATTATATGACTGCTGATTTTGCCGGATTTGAAAACGTCGTTGATATTCTGGGGGGCATTGAGCTGGATGTGGAGAAGAGGATGTACTACCGCACATCCCGTTTTACCATTGACCTGCATCCGGGGCTGCAGCGTCTTGACGGCGACAAAGCGCTGCAATATGTGCGCTGGCGCAACGACCGCGAAGGGGATCTGGGGAGAATGCAGCGGCAGCAGCGGTTCCTCAAGATCCTGCTGGATGAGATAGTCGCGTTCCGTAATGTGCTCAAGTTTCACCGCCTCGTTCCCGAGCTGGCCCAGAATTTAAAGACAGACCTGGAGCTGAGCCAGGCGATCATGCTGGCCAACAGGCTGAAATCTGTGGACGTTACGGAGATTAACACCTTTACTTTGCCGGGGAGGGTAGGCAGTATTCAGGGAGTCAGT
>DMPF01000067.1 GCA_003456095.1 Bacillota bacterium | reverse complement strand
GGGAAGCTGGAAAAGAGGGCCAGATAACGGGTAATTCTCCCCTCCACTTCATATTCGTAAACAACGCTGGCGCGTGCCAGGCCGTGCTGCGGTCTGGCCGGCGGGGCGTTGTCAATCACGACACCGTAAACAGGCCGGCGCTCCGCTTGCGGCGTAATCAGCGTCAAATCTCCCGCCAGCCTTCTTTGCGCCGCCGCCAGCATTGTCTCCTTTTCCCGCTGCTGGTTCAGCATGTTACGATACTCGGCGTCCCGTTGCCCGCGCAGGCTGTGCAGGCGCTGCGTTTTATTTTCCAGGGTGGCTTTGTGTTCCCGCAGGAGGGCCTGCTCCTGCCTGACGGTGGTGATCAATCCGGCATCCTGCCGCAAAATACGGCGCAGGTAAACGAAACGCACGAACAAATCGCCGAAGCTTTCCGCCTCAAGCAGCAGCTCCAGATATGATAAGCCGCCTTGCATATAAGCGCTGCGTACCCGCCTGGCAAAAACACGGTTTGTTTTTTCAAGCTTGCTGCTGGCGGCAATTAATCCGCTCGCTGCCTGGGACAAGCCTGCTTCTGTCTCCTTGAGCTCCTGCTCAAGGCTTTTCACCAGTTCCGCCCGGGAGCGAATCGCTTCCTCCAGAGCTTTAATCACTTTTTCAAGCTCACCGATTTCCGTCCTGGTCTCCTGCACACGCTGCCGGATATCCTCCGGGCTGCCATAAGCAATGGAGGGGAACTCACGCGCGCCAAGCGCCAGACAGAAAATTATTAAAATACCAGTTGCCAAAAGCCGGCGTATCACCATGCCTACCTCTCCTTCAGGCCCGCAGGAACCTGCGCACCGATACCAGACTGCCAAGTCCGCCCATTACCGTCCCCAAAATCAGCAGACCGGCAAAGACAGGCCATAGCTTCTCCGGGTCCGTCACCGGCTGCAGGAAAAAGATCAAGGCTTCCCGCTGCAGCGAAAAAGCAAGGCGTTGATAAGCCGCTCCCAGAGCAACGGCGGCTGTCAGCGCACCTGCCCATCCCATCACCATCCCCTCCAGGAAAAAAGGGGCACGAATGAAGAAGTTACTCGCCCCAAGGTATTTCATCACGCCGATCTCCTCCTGGCGTGCCATTACGGAAAGGCGGATGATCGTGACGATCAGAAAAACAGCACTGGCGGCCAGCAGGGAGCTGACACTGAGGAACAGTGCATTCAGCCAGCGGGTAATGCTGAGCAGGCGGGCCACCAGCTCTTTGCCGTAGTCCACAAACTCCACCCCCGGAAAGGCACGTATTTCCCCCGCCAGCGTTTCCACCAGTGCGGAATCTCCGGCCCGGACCCGGAACATGTCCGGCAAAGGATTGGTCTCTCCGGCAAGATCGACAAAAAGGGCGCTGTCACCCAAGGCACGGCCAAAATCAGCCAGGCCCTGCTCTTTGGTGACAAAAGTGTATTCCCGGACGCCGTTAAGACCGGTCAGCCTGCTGCGGATCTGCTCCGGATCGGCGTCATCGCGCAAAAATACGCTGATCTCCACGTTGCCGGCAATGCTGTGCAGCATCTGTCCGACATTAAGCGCTACCAGCAGAAAACCTCCCAGGATGGCCAGGGAAACAGCAATCATCCCTGAGGTGATCAGTGCCAGCCAGAAATTACGGCGCAACGAAACAACACCCTGGCGCAGGCAATATTTTAAGGTATTAAGATTCATCACTGTAACCACCCCGCTGTTCGTCACGCACTAAACGGCCTTTTTCCAGGGCTAAAACGCGCTTGCGCATGCGGTCCACCATATCCCAGGCATGGGTGGCGATTATTACCGTGGTACCGCCCAGACTGATTTTCTCAAACAGCCCCATCAACTGCCGGGAATTGTCACGGTCCACATTCCCTGTAGGTTCGTCGGCCAATATAAGCAACGGGTCTTTGACGATCGCCCGGGCGATCCCCACCCTCTGCTGCTCACCTCCGGACAACTCCCCCGGAAAAGCGGAGGCTTTCCCGGCCAGGCCGACCTCTACCAGTGCCGCGGGCACCTTCATACGGATTTCCCGTGCGGAACGGCCGATCACTTCCAGGGCGAAAGCTACATTTTCAAAAACAGTTTTTTGCTTGAGCAGGCGGAAATCCTGAAAAACCATGCCGATACGGCGACGATGTTTTAGCAGTTCCCCGGTTCTGAATCTGGCGGTATCGCGGCCAAGAAAGTAGAGCCTGCCTGAACTGGGCTGCTGCTCACAAAAGATTAATTTTAAAAGTGTACTTTTGCCGGCACCGCTTGGCCCCACCAGAAAAACAAACTCGCCGCTTTCAATTTGCATGGATACATCCGCCACCGCCGGTTCGCCGTTTACGCCGAAATTCTTGGTCACTTTCCTCATTTCAATCAAAACAGTTACTCCCCCAGAGTTATTATTACCGGTTTTATTCGCCTTTTTTAGCGGATAATCCTCCCGGTGAACCCGGAAAAATTCCGCCTTATTAATTCAGAAATTTAAATGAGCATCATATGGCGTCCCTCCGCCTGATGCAGGCAGACCGGAAGGATGAAAGCAGTACGGCTTTTTTTGTGTAGGGAACAGCCTTGATCGTTCCGTGAAGTTATTTTCGGAATTGCATCTCCAGTTTCTGCTTTGTTTGTTGAAAGAAAAGATCCGTAAGTTTTTCCTCCAGGCCATATTGGCAATATACCCAGTCGGCATAGTGATAATTCATCCGATCAAGCAACAGATAGTCAATTTTCCCTTTTAGCAATTCCGCCAGCCCCTCTGCTCCCGGAAGCACCGGCGCAACCATGGCGTAAGTTTTTATACCGGCGCTATGCAATTCGTCCAATGTTTTTATCCTGTCCTGAACCGGCGGCGTGCCGGGCTCAAACAATGCTCTCACGGCATCGTCCGCCGTAGTGACAGAAAGACCGGCTTCCAGGTCCGGCATTTCTTTCAGTATATCAATATCCCTGAGCACTAACGGGGAACGGGTTTGGATGATCACCGGCCAGTTATTTTGTGCCATTATTTCCAGGCATTTTCTGGTCAGCCCATACTTTGCCTCAAGCGGTTGATACGGATCGCAGACGCCGCTTACCCATACTTGCCCCCGCTTTTTTTTCGTTATCTCCAGCCGCAATAAATCTGCCGCGTTTATCTTGACATCCACAAATTCTCCCCAAGGCTCCTTATGCCCGCTAAACCGTTTCATAAAACGGGCATAACAATAGGTGCAGGCGTGCTGGCAGCCCACATACGGATTAATGACCCAATCATATACCTTGGATTTGGAGAGAATGGTTTTTGCCGTTATTTCTTTAATAATCATAGCCTCTAGAAGTTTCGCTGCCATAGCACAAATTTCCTGCAAATTACTTAAGTCCGGCAGGAGTTTAATCGCTGCTATTGAAATATTTATGGGCTTGGATGGGCTTGGATGCTGCCATTCTTGATCGAGCCAATTGCGATGTTTGAAAACAACTGTAAATAGGCACTTTTAAAGCAACGGAAAAAAGTCTTTACCCCACAGCAAGCTTGAGTATAAAGGGAATGTGAAAAACATAACTGCCCATAAGCTCAGATTGACCCCAA
>DMPF01000012.1:2943-4438 GCA_003456095.1 Bacillota bacterium | reverse complement strand
TATATTTTTCGGAAAACAGCATTACTCCGACAACGGGCGGACAGGTTCCTGTCTTTCAGTGTGATCCTTCTCCACCATGGCCAGGCAGCCATGGGGACAGAAGGGGACGCAATGGCCGCAGTGCAGGCAAACAACCGGTTCACCCGTTTCCCCATCCATCTCGATGGCGCTTACCGGGCAGGCACGGGCACAATCGCCGCAGCGCAGGCAGAGTTCCCGTCGGTAGCGCACCCCGCCTCCCCGACGTTCACGCAGAGCACCGCTGGGACAGACGGCAGAACAGGCAGGCTTCGGGCAGGCCAGGCAATAGTTGGCCTCGAAGCCGGCAGTAAGCCCACCCCGGGAACGCACGCGTATCCCGGAACGGGACCAGGAGAGGGCATTATGTACCATACGGGCACAGGCAAACATGCAGGAGTAACAGCCGATACAACGCTCCATCGCTACAGCTTTGAGCACTTTAGGCAAAACAAAACCCCCCTTCGTCCTTCGTCACAAGTTCGGGCCTGATCATCCTTCAGGCTCACCGGCAAGCGTAACCCCTTCCAGAAAAGTATGGGAGGGGAGATGATGGTGCGGCCACACCTTTACGTTGCGCCGCAGGGTGGAATGGGCGGATACCTGGCAGTAACCTCCAAGCACAACTCCCTCCTGCAGGCAGCAGTGTTTTTCAATAATATTGGCATCGGCAAGAAGGGCATCAGCCAATACCGTCTTTTCGCCGATACGGTTATCCTGTCCCAGGATACTGCGCACAACAGAGGCTCCCGCCCCTAAAACCGTCCCCGCACCGATCACCGTAGCGGGGCCGGCTGCAGCTCCTTCCTCCAGGCAGCTACGGGCGCCGAGAAAAAGGGGCGGGCGCAGCACAGCACCGGGGGCAATCTTGATCTCCTCTTCCGCCCAGACCCGCGGGGCAATCTCCCCCGCAGGGATAAGGACTCCTCCATTACCGGCAAAAACCTGTTCGTGTGCCTGACGATAAAGCTCTAGAGTCCCCAGATCGCTCCAATAACCTTCTGTCACATAACCGAAAAAGGGCAATGCCTTGTTGAGCAGCAAGGGAAAAAGATCCCTGCTGAAATCGAAAAATGTAGAGGGCGGAATCAGGGTAAGCGCTTCCGGTTCCAGAATATAGATGCCTGTGTTGATTAGTCTGCTGAAAATATCCTGCGGACCCGCCGGTTTTTCAAGATAGCGAAGAACACGCCCATCCCGATCCAGGGCGGCGATGCCCAAACCCCATGGTTCGGCATGGTATGGCAACAGCAGCATTGTAACCAGCGCTCCCTTCCGGCGGTGAAAGTTGATGGCTGAACCAAAATCAATAGAAAAGAGCAGGTCGCCGCTTACCACCAGGATCGCCTCTCCCAGATCAAGGACGGCATGGCGTACGCTGCCGGCCGTCCCCAAGGGCTTCTCCTCGAGGGCGTAGCTGATCTGCAAACCCCGGTCCACACCGTCACCAAAATAATCCATTATCGCCCCGGGGCGA
>DMPF01000012.1:0-2621 GCA_003456095.1 Bacillota bacterium | reverse complement strand
TTATCGCCCCGGGGCGATAATGGAGAGCCATCACCAATCGGCTGAATCCGTGTTCCTTTAATTTTTCCAGTATGGTCAGCAGCAGCGGACGACCGAAAATGGGCAACATCGGCTTTGGTTGCAAACAGGTAAGGGGGTGGAGCCGCGTACCATGCCCCCCGGCCATCACCACAGCGATCATTTAATTCATCTCCTTATGGCACCATTATAGCGGCAATTTATCTTTCCGGCAATTTATTCAAAAGTTTTTTTATATTATTTAAATTTACTCTTGACAAAATTCAAAAAATATGAGATATTTTGTTTGCAGGTTCCGAGAGGCAGGAAGAAGTCCTGCCGGTTCAAGCCGGTTGCGGGACGGGGGCCTCCTTCAGAAGGAGCGGCAAGGATAATGACTAGGCCGACTCCAAGAGGGAGACCGGAAGGCAAACAGGTGAACCGGAGTGCAGTCGGCGTGGTAACGCTGTGGTAAGTCAGGAAGTTGCCGAGGTAGTAATACTCCGGTAACGGAAAGGGAGCAAGCGTTACGTGGCCGGGGCAGGTTCTTCGTCCAAAGGGTGAAGTTGCTCTCATGGCGAGCCATTGAGCAAGCCGGGCCGAAAGGTTAATGAGGGTAAGCCTGGGAAGAAGGGCAGGGGTTTCGGAGGTGTCTGTTGGGACCTGCGCCTTATGTACAGATTCATTTTAGGGCTGCCACCACCTCTAGGTTACGGTAGCGCTCATGATGGTCAAGACCGTAGCCAACCACATAGAGGTCGGGCAGGGTAAAGCCGCAGTAGTCAACGGGGATATTCACAATCCGGCGTGCTGGCATATCTAGAAAAGTGCAGATACGCAGGCTTGCAGGATTTCGTGTTTGCAGATTGCGTCTCAGGTAATTTAGCGTCAGGCCCGTATCCACAATATCCTCGAGCAGCAGGACATTCTTATGGGCAATATTACTATCCAGGTCCTTAGTAATACGTACAATACCATGGGAGGCGGAAACCCCGCCATAACTGGAGATGCCCATGAAGTCGAGGACGAAGGGAATCTCAAGACGGCGGCTTAAGTCCACAGCAAAGTAGACGCTGCCCCGCAGTACCGCAACCAGTATGAGTTCACCCGCTCCCCGGTAATCCCCAGTTATCGCTTCCCCCAACTGCGCCACCCTGGCTTGAATCTGTTCGCGAGTAAACAGGACCTTCAGATGGTGCTCCTCCCCGTATTTCATCTTCTCTGTCCCTAATCCCCTCTCTCCTTAATGCCGTATTTTTCTAACAACCCTTTAAAATCACGCCCATAGATAACTTTGATCTGCAAATCAGGATAAATTTCTTTAAGGCGGCGGATTTTTTTATTCTTTTTCCATACCAGCTTTTGTCTCTGGGTAGTCAATTCCAGATAGAGATCCTGTTCGGGAAGATAAAAATCGGGGGAGAATGCCTCCGTCACTGTCCCTTCACTATCCCACTCCAGGGGAAATGTTTTCGGTTCATAAAGCCATTTTATCTGGTAGAAGTCAAGCATACGGGCAAACTCAGTTTCGCTGGGGTGAGCAAAAAGTGGCACATTACCGCCCGCATCATAAAGAATCCCTCCACCCTGGCTGTCACACACAGGCGATGCAAATTGCTCCAGCAGGCGCTCCTCCAGCTCCTGCACCGGGATCTCTCCAGCGCTCTCGCGCAGGCGGGCAGCGGTAACGATAAGGGCGGCTGCCTCTTCGGGACCGGTCATCCCGGTATTGATAACCATATGGTAGAGTTCCGCATTAAGCCAGTCGCCGCCAAAAATCTGGCGCAGATACGTTTCCCGGTCCCGATCCTGTTCCGTAATCAAGCGGACCGCGGCAGATTCATCCAGGCTGTATAAACGGCAAACCCGCCCGATCCTGCTCTGCAAGGCTGCGATTATCTTTACATGGAGGGCAGGCGGAAAGTCATGAAAGAGAAACTGCCCCCCTCGCCCCAGTATTACCAGGTTCTCCCTAATCGCCATGTCATAAAAAAAATTATGCAACTGTGCTAGGTAATGGCGCCGCCGCTCCTTCATCTCCCGGTCCCATTCCCCATCCTGGAACTTGATCTTCTTTTCGTCAAAGTGGGCCAGCTCTGGCTCCAGGATGCCGCATGCACGCATATTCCCGGCAATCACTGATTTGTTGACTAGCAGATAGCCTAGCTTTTCCGCTACCAGTCGTGCGATAAGCTCTCCACCGCTGCCGAAATGGCGGGAAATGGTGATTACAGCCACTTTTAAACCTCCTGTTCTGCTGCATCCGTTACTTACATTTGGCTTTAGTCTCACTGAAAATTATATCATAACCCGGCAAGTACTATAACGTTAAGTATGTGGTATCTTGGGCACTCGGAATCTTAGCTTTTTCCCACAAGTCGGACAGAAGCCTATGAAGCCAAGTATTATCAGTCGCATTTCCCGGTGTACCCTCGGGAGGGTCCACCCAGAAGTTTTTTTTAACCCGCAGCGTTTCCAGAACCAGAAAATCATATGCCATCATGGTAAGTGTGACGTGATGGTGCCATCCGGTCCAGGAACGACCTTCAAAATGATCTAAACCAAGCTGATTTTTTAGTTGTTGGTAATTTTGTTCGACCCACCAGCGGAGCTTTGCCCAATAA
>DMPF01000205.1 GCA_003456095.1 Bacillota bacterium | reverse complement strand
CTTAATGAAATGTGGGCATATATACTCTGGGCGCAGGGCTTCAGAAATACGGACCGGGTTTTTAGCCCTTTTGGATATAATGTATTTATTGCATACTGGCAGGGGCATTACGCCTGTGAAAAAGTCGGCTGTGAGGTGGTACCGGGAGGCATCCTCAACACAGAAGAAAGACTGCTTAAAATAAAGGAGCTCAAAGCCACAGCCTTAATGGGGACGCCGACTTATATTTTAAATATGGCCGACGTATGTCGCAACAAACTGAATATGGATCCGGCCGATCTTGGTATTAAAAGAATTCTTTGTGCCGGGGAGCCGGGCGCCAATGTGCCTACCACTAAAAAGCGTATTGAGGAAGCCTGGAATGCTAAAGTCTATGATCATGTAGGCGGTACGGAAACGGGAGGCTGGAGTTACGAGTGTACCTCCCAGCCCGGAGGTGTTCATGTTAACGAGGCTTTGACTCTGATAGAGCTGGTGGATATTGATACCGGTGCATCGATTGAGGAGATCGGTAAGCCGGGCAAACTGATTATGACATTGTTTGATCGCCTGGCACAACCATGCATTAGGTTTGATTCCAAAGATGTGAGTATGTGGGGGGAGGCTTGTGATTGCGGCAGGATTTTCCGGGTATTAAAAGGCGGCATACACGGGCGTACGGATCACATTACCAAGGTTAAAGGTGTATTGTTTAGCCCTGTATCGGTGGAGGAAGTGGTACGCGGCATGGCGGAACTGGGCAACGAGTATGAGCTGATCGTTTCCAAAAAAGGCGATGCGGATGTGTTGACGTTAAAGGTGGAGATAGCACCGGAGACGTCAGCCACGCGAGAAATAGTGCTGCCCGACCTGGTCAGGCAGTTGCGTTTAAAAACAAACCTTGCTTTTAATATTGAATTTCATGAATTTGGCAGCCTGCCTCGTTATGAGGTAAAGGCCAGACGGTTTAAAGATTTACGAAAAGGTTAATTTGCGGGAAAGGAATGGCTTGGTTGACGAAAAATAAATCTGGTGCAGTAGAGAAAAATATGCGCATTGAGCTTCTTCATGCTGCAGCAAAGCTTTTCAGAAAAAAGGGGTTTCATGGCACCTCCATGCAGGATATCGCCGAAGCAGTGGGGATACTGAAGGGCAGTATCTATTACCATTTCAACAGTAAAAACGAAATATTCCGCGAGGTGCTAATCAGGGGTATTAATCCGGTTATCTTTAGCGCTGAAAAGTTTCTTAAAGAGGAAATTTCTCCCCGGGAAAAGCTCAGGAAGCTGCTTCATAATCACTTAATGTATATACTGGAGCATAATGATTCGCTGGTTATATTTTTTCAGGAGAGGGAAAAGATCCCCCTTGGCGAGCCGGAAAGTTATCTGCAGAAGCGCAGCCGCTATGAAGAGATGCTGAAAACCGTTTTGGATGAAGGTGTAAAAAGAGGAGATTTTCCCGCGATCGATGTTCAACTGACAATGCTTGCCATCTTCGGCATGTGTAACTGGGTTGTTGAATGGTACAATCCTAAGGGGTCCAAGAGCGCAGAGGAGATTGCCGCCCATATGGTACATCTTGTTTGCGATCTGATGCTTAAGGTGTGACAGGTTCCCTATTTTTAACAATAGCTAAAAATATTATGACTTCGAGGAGGAATATTATAAATTTGGAAGAAGTTTTAAGATAATTAAAAAAACTTGCCACCACTACCGGGCAGCCAGAGGAGCGCGGTATGAACAAAAAAACCAAGCGACAACTGGAAATAATGACAAAAGCAATAGGGGATAAAGACAGGCTTATTTTCGGTCACAGCGAAAGGGTCTTTGCATATGCACAGATTAACTGCCGGGAATTGGGATTGTCCGTAGGAAAAGCGCTGCTGATTGAGTGTGCTGCTATTTTGCATGATCTTGGCAAGATATCTGTCAGGGAAAAATGCTGCCGGAGAACAATTATTGTTCCAGGAGGTAGCTGATTTTGCCGGGGAACATCCATCGCTTGGCGCGAATATGCTCCGGCCCATAAAAAGGATGTACAATATCATTCCTTCTATTCTGCACCATCATGAAAGATACGATGGTTCCGGCTTTCCTTCCGGATTAAAGGATCGGAAATACCTCTGGGTGCCCGCATTATTGACGTTGCTGATTTCTTTGATCATGCAACCACAGAGAACGCTTATAACAGATACAAAGCTATACGGGAAGGAATTAATATGCTGAAGCGGTACAAAGGGTCTTTTTTTGATCCCTTGATTGTTGATGCTTTTGTAAAGCATGTTGTTAAATATAAAGATCTATCTCAGATTATAGAATGGCCAAAAGATATAAGCAAAATTATGCCTACAGGTTATAAACCGGGTTGTTTCCAGATGGGAGGCCATTACGCCGATTTTTACAGCGGCGAAATTCATTTTATGGTCAAAGCTGTCGGCTGCATTGCCGGCGGTCTTATCAATCAAGAAAAATGCCTGTACTTGACGGATGATAGAAAAGAAAAGCATATACTACGGAATCTTGTGATCGGTCAACACTTTTGGATGAAAACATTGTTGCTATATGCTATTTATGGTAACAAGTACCGTCTCCGTGGAAACCCCCGGAAGCGGTAACGTAAATCCTCAGGTGCTGACTTCATACCGGTGCCGCTCTTCTAAAAGAGCAGTGCCGGGCAGTCCCTGGGGAGGTAAACCGAACGGTTTCGTTCCCAGCGTCGCTTCGCTCCGGTTCCATTCGGTTATTGGCGGAATCAGTGTTCGGTTAAAAACGGAAGCCGTGTTCGGCTGAGAACGGAAAAGCCGTTCGGGAAAGAGCGGAAACCGTGTTC
>DMPF01000144.1 GCA_003456095.1 Bacillota bacterium | reverse complement strand
ATTAAAATAATGTTAAGAAAATATATAGCAGGAATATTGCAGATGAATATTTAATTTAAACATATAATTAAGGGTGGTGTGGCAAATAATGTTAACGCCAAAAGAGCGGGTTTTAAAACAGCTTGCTGGTGAAGAGATCGACAGGGTTCCCTGTTATAGCGGCATGGGTAACGTCACAATAACCGGTTTGCAGCAATTAGGTTACAAGTTCCCCCTGGTACACGGTGACGCGGAGATGATGGCAAACCTGGCAGCAACTTCCTATAAAATGTTTGGTTACGAATGTGCTGTTGTACCCTTTGACTTCTGCGTGGAGGCAGAGGCGCTTGGTTGTGTCATGAACGCCTATGAAAACGTGGATCATCTCCTTTATCCCACAATCAAGGAGAAAGCCATACACAGTGAAGAAGAGCTTGGCTCCTTTCCCATTCCGGAAGACCTGGCCAATGCGGCCCGCATCCCCGTGGTGGTGGAAGCGATCAAACGCCTGAAGAAGGAGTTTGGGGATGAGCTTCCCATAGGAACATACTTCCTCGGGCCCTTTACGCTGGGAGGGCAGGTATATGACCTGGATTTACTGCTTAAATACGCCTTTAAGAAACAAAAACTGATTAATGATATGCTCGACAGGCTGGCCGATACGCTGATCAGCGCGGCCAGAATATACAAGGAAGCGGGGGCCGACTACATTGCCGTGCGGGAGATGGGTAGCGGCACGGATCTGCTCAGTCCGCGCATGTGGAATGCGCTGATTAAACCCCATCTTATTAAAATTATCAGCGCTCTGAAGGAGATGAACTTCCCCAACAACCTGCATATCTGCGGCGAGACGAATATGATTGTTAAATCAATGCTCGAATGCGGCGCCGATTCCATCAGTGTGGAGTTAAAAAATGACATGGTGAAAACACGCCAGGATATCGGACCTGAGCCCCTTGTCTTTGGTAACCATGACGCTTATAAGCTCCTTGTCCATGACAGCGTGGAAGATGTGGAAAAAGCGGTGATCAAGTGCCTGGAGGACGGTGTGGACGCCATCTGGCCAGGTTGCGACATCTGGCCGGAAGCGAAGCCGGAGAACGTCAAGGCTTTGGTTGAAGCTACCAAAAAATACGGTGCCGAAAAGTGGTTTCGTAAGCAAAAATAGTTTTAAAAATAAAGAGTATTTTTGGAATTTTGCGGAAAGCGGTGAGAATATGGCTGAGCGTGTTTGCCTATTTCCCTGTGGAGGCATCAAAAAAACAGAGTCTACCGTTGCCCGCATTGCCACCTATATTGTCAATGAAGAGTTGTTGCCGCGACAGACTATAATTTTGTGTGTGCCGGCTTTTCTGCGCGGCGTGGAGGAAGACCTGGTAATGGTGGAGGACTACCCGACGCTAGTTATTGACTGCCACGAAGAAAACTGCGGTACTAACCTGTTATTCCGGGCAGGGATCACACCGGCGGCGAGGGTTTTTATCCCCGATATTGCCGGGGCGACCGGTCTTGGTTACGGTTCTTCGCGGCGGGAGCTGGAAGCGGAAGCGCTATCCCTGGCGGAAGCAGTGGCTGGAAAGGTAGCGGCTGTATGCCGGTTGTTGCTTGAGCCGGACTACGTTTTCCCCAAGCAAAAAATTAAAATGTATGCCAGTCTCGCGCAAGAAGATGTATCTGCTGATCCGTTTGCTTATCAAATGTTATCGGAAGGTATCTACCGGCCGGCCTCCATGCCTGATTTTTCTTTAAAGGGGGTGTCCTGATGATGGGCGAGGTAAAAAAAGTTGCCATTTATCCCTGTGGAGGTGTGGGCTTTGTCCTTTCCAGCGTGGCACGCTATGCGGCGTATCTGATAACCGAAGATTTATTGCCTGGCAAAACAGAAATTGTTGATGCGCAAAGGTTGATTAACGGTTTGCCGGACGAGGTTGAGCTGGTGGAAGAAAACCCGACCATAATCGTTGATGGTTGTGGCTACCAGTGTGGATCAAATCTTTTCCGGTTGCTGGGGTTAAAGCCGGCGGCTCGATTGCTTATTCCGCCGATTGCTAAATTGCCGGCGACATTTCTGTGTGACTGTGCGGGGCTAAAGAAACAGGTCAGGTTGGCGCCTGGCACGCAGCGGAGGGTGCCTTCAGAGTCGGGAAAGAATCTGGCTACGGAAGTAGCTGTGAGGGCAAAAAATATAGCGGACGGCATGCTCGAACCAAACTATTGGTACGAGCCGCAACGTGTTCGGCAAGGCGAGGTCGATATTTGTGTTTACGTCAATAATATCCCGGAGGAAGTTGGTTATGTGATGATCTCCGAAGGTGTTGACCAGCCAGATTCTATGCCGCGGCTTGACTGGCTGGAGTAAGACGGCGAAAAAGGGGAGACACAGTTGTGGCGCTGATTGTCTGCCAAGAATTTTACGGTCAGAGTGTTACTGTTGAGGACAGATACCTGTATTATCTGCCGGAGCACCTGTGGGTGGAGCCGGCCGGGGAAGGCTTGTACCGGTTCGGGGTCAGCCATGCCGGTGCCATCCTCGTTAACGGCTTCAAATACCTTGAATATGCTGTTGCGCCAGGTGAAGCGATAAACGCTGGTGATAGTGTATTCTTTGTTGAGACCTTCAAGGCCATGATTAATGTGACTGCACCGGTAACGGGGGTTGTAGCGGAATTGAACGAAAAACTGGAAGGAGAAGGAGTAAAAATTCTCGCTGAACAGTATTACAGTGAGTTTTTGTTTGCGATGAAATGCGGGGAAATGGATACTGCCGGTTTTTTTCTTACCGCGGAGCAATATCTGGAAGCACTGCAGGGCGGCGAAGGGGACCATTGCGGTGCCGGCGCCCGGGTGATGCGCAGAAACAGGTAGGGTGGTGAGAATATGAAGGATAATAAAGTGTTACTGGAAATCTTTATTAACGATTTTGTGCAATGAACGCCCTGCAGGTACCTGCTGGAGGCAGTACAGGCCCTTCCAGAGTTGCTGGGGGAGGTGGCGGAGGCAGTGGAAATCCGTTGCCATGATTTGCGTACCCCTGAAGGGATCCGGCGCAACAATGAACTGGGCATAAAAAACTTTCCTACGATTGCTATAAACGAGGAGGTGCTGTTTGAGAGCTTTATTCCGGCAGAGTCAGAACTGCTCGATGCGGTTTTTGCCCGCCTCTAGCCGGTTGTGAAAATGGGACAAAGGAGGGGTGTACGGGAGCGGGAAAAAACCTGAAGACAGGGAAAATATGAGGATAGGATGTGAAAAAATGGCTAAACAGTTGCTTATTGATGCCTACCGTGGCAAGAGAACGCCTAAGGCCCCGTGGCTGCCTTATGCCGGCGTGCATTGCGCTTATCTGATTGGTGAGAAAGCTAATGTTTACCTGCAGAATGCGGACCTGCTGGCCAAAGGCGTGCTATTTGCCGCCGAACGGTACAAGGTTGACGGCATGCCTCTCGTGTTTGATCTGAATGTTGAGGCCATGTCTATGGGTTGTGAGGCAAATTGGTACCCTGATAATCCGCCAGCTGTCATCGGTCACCCGCTGGCTGATAAGACACTCGCTGAAGCCAACCTGAAGATCCCCACAGCTAAAGATGGCCGCTGGCCGGTGATCGTGGAAGCTGGCCGGAAGGTAATGGAAAAGAAAGGTGACTGGGCTTTGCTCGGTCTGTTGTGTGGACCGTTGACCTTGGCTTCGCACCTGCGCGGCGTTAAGATCTTCACCGATGTGGTGAAGAATAAGCCGCTGGCCGGGGAGATCCTCGGGTTTTGCGCCAAAGTATGCGCTGAGTCGGCGCGCATTTACCGGGATATCGGCTGCGAGATTATTGCTCTTGTAGACCCGGTGGCCTCGCAGATCAGGCCGGAAACTTTCCGGGAATTTGTCACGCCGGCCTGCCAGGAGGCCATCAAGGTAATCCATGATGCCGGACGCACCTCCAGCTTCTATATTTGCGGCGATGCCACCAAGGTGCTGGATGAGGTTTGCAGAATCGGCACGCATGGCTTTGCTATTGACGAACAACTTAACATTAACTATGTACGCGACATGGCGTTGAAATATGGCTTAGGGTTTGGAGGCAACCTCAAACTGACTCTGGCTCTTTCGCTGGGCATCGTCAACCCCCGCGAGGATGCCATAGTCAGCCTGGCGGCCGGAGGCTTGACAGGCTATACCTTTGCTCCTGGCTGAGACATGCCGTATGACGTTCCCGTGGAGAACGTGGATAAAGTTCTGGAAGCCAAAGAGTGGTACGAGAGGTTCTATGCAAGGTATCCGGACCATGTGGCGCCTGGATTTCTTACTCTCGAAGACCTGAAAAAAGGGGGTGTGTAGCATGAGCGAAAAGCTGGTAGTTGATATTCTGACGCTTGATGCTGTGCAGTGCGCCGCCTGTCAGTATATGCTGGAAGCAGTAACTGCCCTTCCCGAAAATGTTCGCCAGCATATTCAGTATAAAGAATGGAACATCAAGGGGCCGGAGGGCATCAACAAGTTTTTGGAGTATAAAGCGAGAGTGCTGCCTACCATAGTAATCAACGGCGATATTGTTTTTGAAAGCATTATTCCCATGTACGAGGAACTGCTGGATGCCCTGGCGGCAAGAGCTCCGGATGTTTTGAAGACCGAGATCGAAAAAGTCAGGACGACTGAATAATCAGTCACAGGGGGATAAAAAAGGTTATTTTTTTATCCCCCTGTGACTGTTTGGAGGTGTGGATAGTGCCTGTGCCGGCTTGGCTGCTGAAAAAAATGCCTGATTATGCCGGTTTTTCGCAGACAGAAAGAATACTGGCCGGCATCAACACTGCCTGTGTCAAAACTGCCTGCCCGAATATCCTGGAATGTTTCAGCCGGAAGCAGGCTACCTTTCTGATTCTTGGAGACAGTTGCACGCGCAGGTGTATATTTTGCAGTATCCGGCAGGCAATACCCCTGCCGCCTGACGACAGGGAACCGGAGAGGGTGGCGCAGGCGGCCTCCCGCCTGCGGCTTTCACATGTGGTGGTTACCTCCGTTACCCGTGACGATTTGTCCGATGGAGGTGCAGCGCATTTTGCCCGGACGGTCAACGCAGTAAAACGGGCGGTAAGCGCGTTTACGGAAGTACTGATACCCGATTTCCGGGGCAGCCGGGAAGCCCTGCTGCGGGTAGCGGCAGCAGGGCCGGATATTATGGCACATAACCTGGAAACGGTGCGCCGGCTACATCCCATGGTACGGCCCGGCGCCTGCTACGCGCGGTCGCTCCGGGTATTGCGCGAGGCAAAAGCTTTAGGCTTTATGATCAAGTCTGGCTTAATGCTCGGCCTTGGTGAAACTGATGAGGAAGTGCACGAGGCTTTGGCCGACCTGCGCGAAGCCGGCTGCGATATGGTGACACTAGGGCAATACCGTCAGCCCGGGCCGGCCCAACCTCCACCGGCACGTTTTGTTCTGGAAGAAGGTTTTGCTGCCTTGCGGCGGGTGGCCCTGCAGTATGGATTCCGGTATGTGCAGTCCGGCAGTTATGTGCGCAGTTCTTACCGCGCCGGGGAAATTCGGGAATTGCTGGAGGCGGGGCGGAATGACCAGCTGGCGCCTGCTTGACACCGGTGCGCGCGGCGGAAGCGAAAACATGGCTATTGATGAGGCGCTGTTCACAGGCGTAATATCCGGATATTCGCCGCCTACATTACGCTTTTTTACCTGGGAGCCGGCTTGCCTGTCACTGGGGTTCAGGCAGCAGGCCGGGGTCAGACTGCTTGCCGCGTGCCGGCGGCATCAGGTTGAGGTAGTCTGCCGACCTACGGGCGGGCTGGCCGCATTGCACGGAGAAGACCTTTGCTACAGCGTGACGACACGGTTAGGTGAAGGCCCGTTTCCTGCGGCGCTGCAGCAGGCTAATCTAAAAATAAACCAAGCTTTGCGTGCAGGCCTGCGGCTGCTAGGCCTGCCGGCGGAAG
>DMPF01000204.1:625-7152 GCA_003456095.1 Bacillota bacterium | reverse complement strand
CTTTCTGCTCGGCGCCATATCTGCCCTTCAGCCCTGCCTTTTTCTCTTCCGCTCGGCCGCTATGCAGACCCGCATCTTCCCCGCTCAGGGCAACAAGAAGTTCTTCCGCGTCTTCGGCCATCGCACCATCCGGAGCAAACTGAAGGTAAAGATTCAAGTAGAAACGGGCTTTTTCCAGCTCACTTAGCATTCCGCAATTTACCGCCATTAAAAAATAACACGTACTAAGCGAAGGGTCCAGGTGATGAACGATGTGGGAAAAAATCATATTCGCTTCTTCCAGGTCACCCATGCGGCTGAGGATACAGGCCAGATTATAATGATATAGTGCATTATCCGGATCCACCTCCACCGTCTTGCTGAAAAAAAGCAAGGCTTTATCCAGTTTGTTTTGGCGGTAATAAAAATTACCTTTATCAAAGTAATAGGCAGCATGCCGGAGAAAGGGAACTACCCGCGGTACGGCTTTTTTTCGCTGTTTCATCAGCATCATCACCACACTCTTTACTGATTGCCACTTTAAGTATATTCGGCATATAAAGGTATTTCCCTGCCGCTCACGGGGAATAACCACCGGTAAAGATGCTCCGTTGCAGGAAACGATCACGCTTCGTCCAGGCACTGTCAACGTCCCCGCCTCTCTCCAACACCTGCACAAATTGCTTCAAGCGCGCACTAAGCAGATCGGCGTGAAAAAGGGTAAAGGCAGCAAAGGTCTGGGGAATCTCCGGCGATCCCCATTCCTTCTCCCCGTGATGGCTAAGGATCATATGCTCCAATTCCATCTTCAACTCCGGAGGAAAGACGGGTATTTCCGCAATCTTTTGCCCCATCAGCTCCAGCCCGATGGCTATATGCCCAAGGAGCCGCCCGCGGTCTGTTTGTTGAAAGGATAGGCTGTTTATATTATATTCCTCGATCTTGCCCATGTCATGGAAGATGGCCCCCGCAATAAGCAGGGATTCGTTTAAATGACGCGGATAAAGAGACGCAGCATGACGGCAGAAGGCGATCACCTCCAGCGTATGCTCCAGCAGGCCCCCCAGATAGTTATGGTGGACGACACGGGCTGCCGAAGACTGCTTAAAACGCTCCACCAGACTATCATCAGCGTAAAACCGTTGCAGTAACGCAGAAAGGTGTGGATCCCGCACCGCCGCAGCCGTAATGCTTTGCAGCTCCGACCACATTTCTTCAGGCTTACGCTTGCTGAACCGCTGGAAATAAGCCCTGTTTATTTTATCCCTTTCCACCTTTTCGTAACAACTGATATTTAGTTGGAGGCCATGGTAATCTTTTACCTCTCCCGTGATATTCAGGACATCGTCGGTATTAATGGGCTCATGCACGATGGAGCGGTCCCAGATGATACCTTTGATCGTCCCGCTGATGTCACCTAAGATAACTTTCAGGAAAGAATCACCTGAGCGGTTGGGTGAAGTAAAGGGCTGCTCACTTACATCAACCACAAAAAACTGGGACTGGACATAGCTTCCTATTTTCAGGTCCTTAACAAACTGCTTGCCCAAAGGATCAGAACCTCCTTGTAGTGTATAATTCTACCTTGGCTGGCCTATTCCTGCCGCCGGGTTAAAAAGTTCGGCAAGGTAACTGCTCACACTGCAAAAAGGGGGCAAGGTTGCCTTTGAACGACCTCCAGGCTCGATCAATCGCAGGGAACGGCTGCGGACAGGGCAAGAGCCCTGCCCCTACAACCGTTCCGTAAAACTGCAGCCGTGATAAGGCATCCTGACCCCGGTATAAATGTAAGCCTGAGGAAAATAAAAGCAGGCGGTACGCCTGCCTTCATTGTCTGCTTAGACATTTCTGCCCGGTTAGGCAAGGGACGGCCGGGGATAGAGCCCGGCCCGCTCCACAATCTCGGGCACCACCTCTTCCCAGGCAATGGCCATAACATGCACGCCGGCCACTCCTTCGATCTCCCGCAGACGCTGAATCGTCTCCACGGCGATCCGAATGCCTTCCTGCTTCTTGTCCTGTGCCCCTTTAATGCGGGTAATCAGTTCTTCCGGCACGATCATGCCGGAGACGTTATTCTGCATGTAGCGGGCCGCACCGATGGACTTAATCGGGGTGACGCCGCCGACAATATGCACTTTCTTATGCAGCCCCAGTTCCCTGACCTTCACCATCCACCTTTCAAAGCGGTCCAGGTCGAAAATGCACTGGGTCTGGACAAATTGGGTGCCTGCGGCGATTTTCTTTGCCAGGCGGTATGGCCGGTATTCAAAGGGGTCGGCAAAGGGGTTGGCCACTGCTCCGATAAATAGATCAGGCAGGGGGTGTTCGAGCTTTTCCCCGCCGATAAAGACCCCTTCATCGCGCATATTTTTTACTGCCTGGATCCACTGCATTGAATCCAAATCGTTGACATTCTTGCTTCCCGGTTCATTGCCAAATTTTGCATGGTCCCCCTGCAGGCAGAGAAAGTTGCGTACGCCGAAACTGACCGCCCCCAGCAGGTCGCTCTGCAGGGCGATACGGTTCCGGTCCCTGACCGTCATCTGCACGGTGGGCTCCAGCCCCATTTGCATCAGTGTAGCCGCCACCCCGATACTGGAAGTGCGCACGATGGCCGTCTGATTGTCCGTAATGTTGTAGGCATCCACATGATTGCGCATATCATGGGCGTGATGCTTTAAGGTGGAGATGTCAGCGCTCTTAGGCGGCCCCAGTTCCCCCGAAACAGCAAAGTGACCGCTATCCAACATTTTCTGCAGATTACTGGCTGCCTTCAACCCTGACATCCTCCCTTACCATCGTTCTCACACTGCCATGATGCGAAGTGGACCAGTCCTTCGGAGGCTGGACTGCTTCCATGCGCTCCAGCATATCCATTTTAACCAGGCGGTCGTAGATCAGATGCCAGGCACAATCCACTTCTTTGCTCACTTCGCATTTGCCGTCCTGGGAACCACCGCAGGGACCGTTGAGCATGCTCTTGGAACAGCGGGTAATGGGGCAGATCCCCATGGTCAGGTCCAGCACGCAGTCGCCGCAACCCAGGCAATTCTCCTTCCAGACACCCTGCATCACCGGATAGCCCATAAATTGTGTGTTCAGCCCAGGGAGCACAATATTTTCCGGGAGCCTGGCAGTCATGGCCTGTACACCCACACCACAGGCCAGGGAGAGGACGGCATCAAATTCTTCCAACCTTGCCGCATAGTCAGCGATATACTCATACTCACACTGGCGCAGCACCGTGCCCGTTTTAACCTCGCCTTTTTTCCCCTCTTTCTGCCAGAGCAGGGAAAGGGCTGCCGCTGTTTCCGCCGCCTCCTTTTCCCCGCCGGAGAGACAAACCGTAACGCAGGTGCCGCACCCTAAAATACAGACCTTTTCGTAAGGTTTGAGCATGGCTGCGATCTCCGCCAGTGGTTTCCTCTCGCCTACAATCATCCTTCCTCACCTTCCCTGATTAGAAAAAATTTTAACATAGGAATCGCAGTAAATATCCTTGTTCAAGAGAATCCTGGCAGGAGCAACAGCCTTAGCCAGTTCTTCATCGCAAGCGTCGCCAATCGCTGCATCCAGTCCGCAGGCCATGGCCATCACCACAAAAACGCGGTTGATCAGTTCCCGGCTCTTCGTTCCCTGGGAAATGTTGCTTAGACCCAGCGTCGTTTTTGGCGGCGGGTCGGAGAGCAACTTGATCTGGCGCAGCGTTTCTAAGACTGCGGGACCTTGATCCTGGCTTATATTAACCGGTAGAACAAGGGGATCGATATATAGTTTGTCGATGGGAATAGCATGGGCATCGCAATGCATCACCAGTTCCACAGCCAGAGCGATGCGGCTTTCCACATCTCTGGGAACGCCTGTTTCATTCATGGTCAGCCCAATAATCTCGGCGCTGTAACTGGCAGCCATGGCAAAGATCCGGTCCATTTTTTCCTGTACAACCGGCACAGAATTAATCATGGCAGGCTTCGTGCAGATTTCCAGCCCCGCCTCAATGGCGTCATAGTCTGTGGAATCAAGGCAAAGAGGCAGTTTGCTTGCATCCTGCGTCACCGCCACCAGCCACCGCATCGCCGGCACCCGGTCAGCCACAGCAGGACCCACATTAAGATCGAGATAAGCAGCGCCCATGGCTTCCTGGCGGCGTGCCCATTCCTGCACAGGCCCGGGATCTTTCCGGCGGATGGCCCTGGCAATATCGTGGAACATACCGTTGATCCGCTCGCCGATAATAAACATCTTACTTCACCTTCTACTACGGGTTGTGATCACGCATCAGTTCGTCAATGGACTGTTTGACCAGTGCCGCGGCATGGGGATGGCGCATTACCAGAATGTCCATGCCCGCTTGCAGCAAAGCTGTGGCGGTTACCGCCTCCCAGGCGAGGGAACGCTCTGGCTGCTCACCCCAGCCTGGATACTCATCGGCAGAGCCGGTCGCCTCTTTCTTTGACCAAACTTCGTTGCCCACATTGCCGATCATGGGCATAGCCAGTATACGGTCACCGCTTAGCGCCCCAAAACGGATCCGCTCCATGATGGAATAGCTGTACTCCAAACCGTAACCCAAAGCGGCAACTGTGGGATCGATGACAATGCGTTCAAACAGAGAGCTGCTCATTTCGGAGATAAGGATATTCAGCTGTTTGGCAATATTAATATCGATGGGAGACTGGGCGATGATGGAGTGTCTGTAAGCCATCGCCGCAGCGGCAAGGGACTTATAGTTATCCGGTTCGGCAACACCCAAAAGCAGGTTTTCACCTTCAGCAGCCTCCGCCAGTGCTCCCATGATCTCATTGTCTTTATCCCCTTTGCCGCAGCCATAGACGATTAGGGGGACACCCACCGCTGCCAGCACCTTTTTCAAGGCTGCGGTACAATCTTTCGCCGAAGCATCCCTGATCTCGGGATCGGCGCTCTTGAAGCGCAGGGCGACCAGATCTGCACCGTAAAGATCCACACACTTTTTTGCCCATGCAGCCGGATCGCTGTATACATCGGAGAAAAAGGCCTTCAAGTTGTCAGGCCAATCCGCAGGCACCATATCCCAAACCTCCATGGCGATTACCGGACGGTTGGGAATTTCTCCTTCAAAGTGGAGAAAAGGAAGGGTTGTTTCGCCTCCGACCTTAATTGTATGGGAGCGCGTCCCTCCGCCGCCGCCGGCAGCACCCAGCACGACCTCCCGCACCTGGCTTCGATGTTTTTCTTTATAAATTTCCACAGTTATCTGTTCTTCTCCTTTGCCCCTTTTGCCCATGCGATGAAGCGTGGCTCTCCCCAAAAGGGCAGACCGGCGGAACGGTCAAGACTGGAAGTATTAAGAAAACCGATCCCTGGCAAATTTTGGAATACCGGAGGCTTCCCGCGGCCCCACAATCGCTTCCCATCCCGATTCGTCTTCCAACCTGCCTTTCAGCACGGCAACGGCGCCGGGGATGACAATTTTACGGTGCCTGACTTTCTCCTCCAAATTTAGTTCTTTAATCGCCCCGGTAATCTTTTCCGCGGTAAACTTGTTGTCTGCGTATGCCGTAAGCACGGAGATGCCTCCCGTGTCCACCGCGATTATATAGCTGGGGATGCGGGTAGCTTCCACCTCCCCTTCCACCAGGAAGTAGGTCAGGGAAAAGTTGGTAGTGCAGTAAACGGGAGAAGCGGGGCCGGCATCACCGATTGCGTACAGCCCGGGCTCCACGGCTACCGGCTTCTGTGGATCGGTAAAGAGGTTGGCTCTCCAGCTTAAGAGGGGCAGGAGCAGCTCTTTTTTCGTGGTGCGCACGACCAAAACGCTGGTATATTTGGCCATATACGTGGCTGCCTGAAGCAGCTCCGCCTGCTCATCATGCTCTGTGGTAAAAGCAATGGTGGGATAGCCGAAAGTACGGAATTTTTTACGCACAGCCAAACGGCGGATCTGGGTCATCCGGGCGATCAGCGTACCCGTTTCCGGCGAAACGGGATCGAGGACCAGTTCCCGGTAGCCAAGGGCAATAATCTTATCCACAAGCTCCGCCAGCGCATCAAGGTTTGCCGCCTTGACAGCCAGCGCACAGCCGCTGCTTTGGGCCAGTTCCGTCATTTGCATATAATTATCCGCCGTAGCGGCATAAAGGAGGGGCTTGCGGGCAACTGCCACCGGCAGCGCTGCTGCCATGGCAGCGACATCTTCGCTGACAAGCAGCAGACTTTTGGCCGTTTTGGCCACGGCCGTTTCCACAGCCTCTTTAAACTTGCCTGCATCGCCGGAAGCATTGCCCAAGCCTTCTACGGCAAAATACCTCCCCATATTCTGGCAAAGACACGGGAGCTATTGACCCCCGAACTGCTGTCGGTAGTGGAGCGCTTCCGGGTATTTGCCGGCATTGCCTGCTGAGCTGTTTTAGCGAATTCGCCTCCGTGTTGCTCCTGTGTTCGTCCCTGTGTTGTCGTTACTCTTCACCGCATATTTTGAGCAATTTTTGCCATGGTCACGTAGAGTATATTGAAAGTAACAGCTCATGCTGGCAAAAAGGGGTGCGGGGTTGCCTTTGAGCGGC
>DMPF01000204.1:0-305 GCA_003456095.1 Bacillota bacterium | reverse complement strand
GCGGGGTTGCCTTTGAGCGGCCTCCACGCTCGATCAATCGTATTGAACGGGTGATTTTATTTTTTTTAAGAAAGAACATCCTATGTCATGAATGGATATTAAATAGGGCTGTGAATAGTAACTTTAATAAAGAAGGCGTTTGCTGACAGGGAGGGGAGGAGTTGCTAAACCTGGGGTGATGCCGGGCTGTTCCAATGAGGGAATTATTCATGGCGGCGGTCATAGAATAGAATAGAATAATGAGTGCAGGGGAGAGTATAGTTTGCATCACGGCAAAGGGGTAGCGCTGCTTGATTCGGGGGTGG
>DMPF01000009.1 GCA_003456095.1 Bacillota bacterium | reverse complement strand
TGGTATATATTTAGTCCCCTTGAAAATAAAGGAAATACCTGTACATGAAGGAGTCAGGCTGAAATGTCTGGTACCGCAGTGTGAGTATTATGGTAACTGTAGGATCTGCCCGCCAAACCTTCCTCCGCTAAATGAAATCCGGGCTGCCTTAAAATACTTTTCCTGGGGTTACCTGGCAGTATTAAAATGCCCTGCAGTAAAACGGGAGGAAGCAGATAAAATTGAAATGATATTATTGGAAACAGTGGGGCAAATGGAAAAAATATGCTGGACCAGGGGATATTACCGTGCCATGGGCCTGGTGGTAGGGGGTTGCAAGCTTTGCCCAAGTTGTGCACCTCTGGGTGAGCCCTGCAGGCATCCTTACAGGGCAAGGCCAAGCCCGGAAGGGCTGGGTATTGATTTGACCTTACTGGCAAGAAAAAAAAACATTCCTCTTCAGTGGCCCCCGGAAAAGGAAATGGTTTTTTTGGGACTCCTTGTACTGTAAATGGAGGCTACTTTATGCAAATAAATTATGAACATTATTTTAAAAATATTGTGGGAAGAGAAAAGGAATTAGCCAGTATTATTGCAGCGATAAATTGCGGCAGGCATGTTTTGCTGGAAGGGCCTCCCGGCACCTCTAAATCTACAATTTTGCGAACTGTTACCCGAATGCTGGGACTGCCCATGTATATTATTGAAGGAAACGTGGATCTCACCCCAGCCAAGCTTGTAGGCTATTTTAACCCGGGCAAGGTTTTGCAGGATAACTACGATCCCGAATACTTTGAAAAAGGCCCTTTAACCATGGCCATGGAAGAAGGGGGTATCTTGTATATAGAAGAATTTAACCGCATGCCTTCCGATGTGGCCAATGTGTTGATTACTCCCATGGAAGAGGGTGAACTGAATATTCCCCGCTACGGTAAAATTATCGCAAAGAACAACTTTACCGTTGTGGCAACGCAAAATCCTTACGATGATGTAGGGACCGTACGTATCAGCCGTGCTTTTATGGATCGAATCTGCCGCATCGCCCTCGATTATCAAACGGAAGAGGAAGAGATTGAAATTGTAAGGAGGCTGTCCCGTTCATCCGATGAGAGGCTGATCCAATGGGCGGTTAAAGTAGTTCGCCAATCACGCCGTCATGATGATATAAGAATGGGTGCTTCGGTGCGTGCTGCCCATGATATCGTTGCCCTGTGCGAAAGTTTGCAGAAAGCCGGCCTGTTAACTGCGGAAAATCTCAGGGAGATAGTTTTTATGTCTTTGAGTAGTAAAATATGGCTTTCGGAGCTGACGACCAAAAAGGCAGAGCAGGTAATCGAGGAAATTCTGGATACCGTTGCGGATAAGGAAGGGAACAGTTATTCTCCTTCACCCCGTGAAATAAGGGAAAAAAAAACAATAATGCAATAGACTCCCCGGTTAAAAAAACAAAGGGGGCGGCGGAGGCAATATTGGAGAAAGGCGAGTTCTCCCTGCCTTACCGCCTTGCTGCCTATTACAGCAGCAATCCGGAGGCATTGGAAGATTTCTTTGAGCAGCAAGATGCCATCAGTATTTTTGGGACCTTTTTCGATATGCTGAAACCTGAGGCCAAGGCAATTGCCATTAAGCTGGCCACCAGGATGATTTTAAAAATTGCTGCACAGATATCCGATACAGGATTCAGGACCGGAAGGCTCCAGTACCTGAAAAGTCGTGATCCTTCCGATGATATTGAACTGGAACAATCGCTTGAAAGGTATCTGAACCATTTTGATCAGCAGCTGCATGAGCAATTGGTAACTTCGGTGCGTATTCCCGAGCGTCGCGCCTTTATGCTGATGCTGGACCGCAGTTATTCCATGAGAGGTATTAAAATAGTCAGGGCGGCTATTGCTGCCGCTGCGGTAGCCCTACACTACCGTAAGGATTATGGCATAATTTATTTCAGCACATTTCCCCTGCTCTTAAAAGGAATTAATTCAGGACAGACGCCGGAGCTTTTAATCGAGAAGATATTTAACCTGCAGCTTCAGGGGGAAACGAACATTGCCGCCGCCCTGCAACTTGGGTTAAGGGAAATGCATAGCTATACAAAAAAGATTGGGTTGCTGCTTACGGATGGGAGTTGGAACCGGGGAAAGGACCCAATTGAGGTAGCGCCCAGGTTTGATGCGCTGCATGTCATCTGTTTTCCACCGGCTAGGCCTGAAAAAGTAGAGCAGCTTGCCCTTGCCGGTCACGGCAATTTTGCCTTTGTGCAAAGGGATGAGGAGATCGCCCTGGCGCTGCAAAGATGCTTGCAGTAGCTATTTGAAGATATAATTCATCAGTTGGCGGGAAATATCTTTATTTAAGCAAATCGAATGGAGGTGGGAAAATGCCGGAAGAGAGCTTGGAGCAACTATGCCGGGCGGCCAGAGATGCCATCATGAGTTTTGATGAGGAAGAATCTGTGAAGGTTGCGGAAAAGGTTATTGCAGCCGGGGTGAATCCGGTAGAGATCATTACCCTGGGGTTCACCCCTGCCATGGTAGAAGTGGGGCGCTTGTTTGAACAGGAAGAGCTGTCCCTTCCCTACGTAATTGTTGCCGCTGAAGGGATGCAGAAAGCGGTGGAGATGCTGGAACCACATTTTCCGCCAGACAGTTCCGGGGAAAAATTAGGAACGGTCGTGATCGGCACCTGTGAGGGTGATATCCATGATATAGGTAAAGGAATTGTAGCTACGATGCTGCGAATTTACGGCTTTGAGGTGCACGACCTGGGTCGTGACGTACCACCTAAACTTTTTGTGGAAAAAGCTAAAGAATTAAAGGCCGACATTATCGCGTCCTCCACTTTAATGACAACAACCATGATAGCACAAAAGGCGATTGAGGAAATACTGCTTAAAGAAGGGCTTAAAGGGAAAATAAAAACCATGGTCGGGGGGGCCCCTGTAAATCAAAACTGGGCTAATAAAATAGGTTCAGGTGCATATGGGGAAAATGCTTCGGAAGCGGTGGAAAAGGCTAGGGAACTTCTCTGAATACAGGAGGTGAAATATAATGTACAGGGCGTTAAAAGCTGGTTATCAGAAGTTGGAAGGCATGGGATTAAATCTCTTTACCCGGGATGAACTGGAGGCAATACACCTGGCTACCATGGAGATCCTGGAACGTGCAGGTATCTTGGTTTTCTGTGACGAAGCCCTTGAGATTTTTTCAGCCGGCGGCTGTCTTGTGGTAAACAACCTGGTTAAAATACCAGCATACATTGCGGAGGAGGCGATCAGAAGCGCTCCTTCCACGATCCTGCTGGCCGGGCGCAATCCTGCCAGGGATATGGTCCTAGATGGCCGCCGGGTAGGTTTTACCAATTTTGGTGCAGGAGTAATGGTTATCGATCCCTTTAGCGGGGAATTGAGGGAATCCACCAAGGAAGATGTCGCCGCCACGGCACTGGCCTGTGACGCGCTGGACGAGGTGGATATCTACTCAAGCGCAGTGGTGGCGCGTGATGTCCCGGAGGGGACCATTGACCTGCACGAAGCGGAGGCCTTTCTCTCCAACACATCTAAACACTGCCAGCATATCGACCTGACCGGCGGAGCAGGGGCCAGGAAATTCTTTGAGATGGGATCAGCTATTGCAGGCGGCATGGATAAATTAAGAGAGCGCCCGATCATCTCCGCTTTAGTCTGTCCTACCAGCCCACTGCAGCTGCATACCCATACCAGCGAAATAATCATTGAATGCGCCCGTGCCGGCATTCCGGTAAATATTCTTTCCATGGCCATGTCCGGTGCTTCTGCTCCTGTTTCACTGGCTGGTACGCTGGTTACGCACAATGCAGAGGTAATAGGAGGCATGGTGCTGCACCAGTTGACCGCAAAGGGCGCGCCCATGATCTATGGCAGCTCCACAACGACCTTTGACCTGATCTATGCAACCGCGCCGGTAGGAGCCCCTGAACTGGGTCTGATCAGTGCCGGAGTGGCAGAGCTGGCCCACTACTACATGCTTCCCAGCTATGTGGCCGGTGGGTAGGCTGATAGCAAACTTCCCGATGCCCAGGCAGGTCACGAAAAGACCATATCGACGTTGCTGCCTGCCCAGGCGGGGGCAAACCTAATTTACGGCATGGGTATGCTGGAACTGGGTGTAACCTTCTCCTTTGCCCAGCTTCTGATCGATGCCGAGATAGCAAAAATGGTTAAAAGGGTTGTGGCGGGGATAGATGTGAGCGATGAAACACTGGCGGTCGAGGTAATCAAAACGGTAGGTGCCGGAAAAGATTTCCTCGCCCAAAAACATACCCGCCAATTCATGCAAAAAGAACAATCCAAACCTAGGTTAATTGACCGACGCATGCGAGGGGCGTGGCAAAACCGGGGAGCAAAAGACTGGGCTCAAAGAGCGGAGGAAGCGGCTAGAGAACTGCTGAAAAACCATAAGCCTGAACCACTGGCTTCGTCTGTAAAGGAAAAGCTGCGGGAGATAATTCGAAGCGCTGAGGAAACAAGGGGACTTAGCTGATATCCGTAAAGGATGTGTGTCGTTGAATATTGCTGTGCTTGGAGGGGGGTTGCAAGGGACAGAGGCAGCTTACCTGTTAAGAAAAGCGGGGCATAAGGTATTCATGCTGGATAAGAGGCCTCACGCTCCCGCCAAAGGATTGGCCCATCATTATTTTTGCTTTGATCTGCTGCATGCGACAGAAAAACAGATAGACGCTTTTATCAGCCCGGTAGAAGCGATTATACCGGCCACGGAGAGTATAAACGCTCTTATGGCAATGGAAAGGATGGCCCGAAAATACAACAAGATTTTCTGTTTCGATGGGGCGGCTTACAGTATTTCCAGTAATAAAGTTATCTCCAACAGGCTGTTTGCTCGGATGGGCCTGCCCGGGCCGCTCCCTTGGCCAAAGGCCGGGTTCCCCCTGCTGCTCAAACCTGCAAACAGCAGTGGAAGCAAAGGTGTAAAGGTCGTTATAAACATTAAAGAGCTTAAAGAATTATTGGCTTCAGAAAAAACCCCCTCAGCAGAGTTGGTCATGGAAGAATTCCTGGAAGGACCATCTTATTCTATCGAGGTGGCGGCAGTAATGGGAGAAGGTACAACCATGGAAGTAACCCTGTTACAGTTTGATGAGCTTTTTGATTGTAACAGGGTTATATATCCTTCCGGCCTTGACAGGGCTGGTGTTTCTCTTCTTGAATCGATGGTGCTGCAGTTGGCCAAAGCGTTGCATCTGACCGGGATAATGGATTTGGAAGTTATTCACACCGCAGGTCAGTTCAAAGTATTGGAAATTGATGCCCGCCTTCCCAGCCAGACACCTACTGTAGCTTATCATGCGTCTGGTGTAAATCTTGTTAACTGTTTACTTGATGCTTTTTTGCGGGGGACGGTTCCGTCGCAAATGGTTCTAAAAAAGAAGAAGGCAGTGATATATGAACATCTGTATTGCCGCAGCGGAAAAATCTTTTTCCCCGGGGAACATATTGTGGCGGAATCCAGCGGACTTTACCTGCAGGAGAATTTTTTCGGTGCTGACGAGGCGATTACAAATTATGCGCCTGGCAAGAAATCCTGGGTTGCCACAGTGATTATAACTTCTGAAAGCATCGATGAGGCATGGCAGAAACGACAAATTATGTTAGAAAAGATTATTAAACAAGAGGATAAAGGGAAACAGCAACGGTTCTTGTATCTCTGAATATGTTGACAACTATAACAAATATGTTATCCTTTAACCAGGAGGAGTTTAAAGTATAGATAATGGTACTTGGATTGACTTTCAAGCTTTCTAATAACCTACAAGGATACTTAGGGGATAAAAGATGACGGCTAGGGTAAAAGTGTATGCCGGGGCATGCGGATTTACGAGTGTTATCAGGGCGACTCGGGTAAATAAAAAACATGTTAATGTTAAAATATTCTCCGCATGCAAAATGCTGCAGAAGATGAACGAAGACCTGGAATGCCTGGACTGGCACCGGGATATATTTAAAAATATTTGTGGTTCACTTATTTACCTATCTGCAGATAAGCATCTTATGCATACAGACTGCCCTATCCCCAGTGCCATCATAAAGGTAATACAGATTGAACTTGACGGTATGGTACCGATTGACGTCAATATGAAATTTGAGAAATACAACAAAGAAGAACCTTAGGTGACATTTTTTATTACCCATATTTAGTAGAGGTTAGCGCTGATTATTCTTAAGTATATTAATTGGAAAATTCAGATACCTGCATCTAAAATAATAATGCTTAAAATTTCCGACTGGAAGGTGACTTTTTTGAACAAACCTGGCAAGGCCGGAATATTTATATCTTCTGGAAAATGTGAAAGTGAGAGCCTTTTGTTGCAGTTAAAAGCAATGGGCGCCAGCCTGGCCGGTGTTGGTGATGTGTCTGTCGGACTGGCAAGAGATTTCCAGCATATACCAAAGGCTATTTCGCCACGCATTCATCACCCGCTCATCCATGTGACAATGCACTTATTCCTGCCTTTTTACCA
>DMPF01000047.1 GCA_003456095.1 Bacillota bacterium | reverse complement strand
ATCTGGTTGTCAACAACACCCGTTTTCTGATCTTTCCCTGGGTTCGCGTAAAGAACCTAGCCAGCAAAGCCTTATCCTTAGCTGTAAAGCGCATCTGCCACGACTGGCAAGAACGCTATGGTTACAGTCCGCTACTTTTGGAAACCTTTGTGGATCCGGAAAGGTACCGGGGCACCTGCTACCGGGCGGCGAACTGGATTTATTTAGGTCAAACTGCGGGACGTGGGCGGATGGATCGGCACAGACAATACCTGTCCACCCCCAAACATATCTACGTGTATCCCCTGCACCGCAATTTCCGGAGCATCCTGCGCGCAGAAAGCGGGGATGCACAATGATTGAAGTTTACCTGAAACGTCATGAGCGGAGGAGAATACAACAAGAGTTAAGAGAGCAGCAGAAAAGACAAGGGAAGGAATATCCTGCTACCTTTACACTTCCGAACCGCAAGTGCACCCATAAAACAACGGAGGAAGAGCAGGAGGCGACCCAAGCCGTCACGGAAGAGAAACTCAAAGTAGTGCATCAGCTGTTACCAGAGTTATTAAAGAAATTATCAAAGATTCCCGACCCGCGGAATCCAAATAAAATTAAGCATCAGATAACAGTGATGATGCTCTACGGTATCCTGATGTTTATGTTTAACCTTACATCACGGCGACAAGCAAACGAAGAGCTGACTGGCCCGCAGTTGCTGGAAAATCTGCGTGCCCTCTTTCCGGAGTTGGTGGAGATGCCACACCAGGATACCCTGTGCCGCTTCTTGCAAAAGATGGATTCAGATCAAATCGAAAGCCGGTACATAGATTTGGTGAGGCACCTAATCCGCAGAAAGAAGTTTCGGCATCTGCTGTACAAAAAAAGATATTTTGCAGCCATTGACGGGACGCAGAAATACGTTATGAAGGAATGTTGGAACGAACGCTATCTTCGCCGCAGGATTCAGGGTAAAGACGGGGAATGGGAGTATTATGCATACGTCCTGGAAGCGGTCTTGGTCTTTGCCAATGGCACGGTGTTGCATCTGATGAGTGAATTTCTGGAGAACAGCGTGGAACTGGAAGTTGTTGAAAACTACGAGAAATGGAAGCAGGACTGCGAACTGAAGGCATTCCACCGTTTAGCTTTGCGACTGAAGCATCAGTTTCCAAAGCTGCCGTTTACCCTGCTCCTGGACGGATTGTACGCCAATGGACAGGTGATGGCGGTCTGTTGCAAAAATAAGTGGGATTTCATAATTGTGCTCAAAGATAAATCGCTGCCGTCGGTATGGGATGAAGCAGAGGGTCTGATGCGCCTGGATACACAAAAGAGAATGTCACCTGAAGCGGGAGTGGCAGGGACGGCGCCAAAAGTTCCGGTGGGCCAATGGGATTGAATATGACTTTGGTGTTAATCGGTGCAAATCGCTTTCTCCCATAACTGGAATGCGATGAAGGGGTACCACTATCTGATGCATATCGTCCGGATGCTGAATGAAATGGCTCTTCACTCCGTTTCTCTGGCGGAGCATGTCAAAGATGTCGGGATACAGTCGTTCATTAAGAAGCTCTACATCGCTTTGGTTTACAGAAAGTTGGATACAAGAAAAGCTTCGCCGGTTGACGGAGTCTCCCAGTCAATTGCGGCTGGTGCAGGAAGAAAACCGAAAAACAAGCTGGTTAGCGGCATAACAAACATATACGCAGGATAATTATGTTTGTCGCAGTACCCGTCTGCCCAATGAAAGGCGCCGGGGCAGGCTACACGTGCAAAAAAGATTCAGCAATAGAGGATTTGGCGCAGACAGGCTGGTAACTGCCGGTAAAACCGATGCCTAACAGGTATAAAAGCGTCAATTTCCGGCCTTGTGGGATTCTTAAAGAATTTTCATGCGTCAGGCCTGGAGCCATTTTATTTTCCTTGACTGAAAACACCAACCTGTAGTATAGTTATATTAAGTGAATAAGCTCAAAATGGGGTACACCACCGAAAGGGTGTAAATTCATTTTGGGCTTTTTTTGACCAAATCAAAAAGAAGGCGGAACAATGAAAGTAAACGGCAAAGTTGTGGCACTGGGGAAAAAACTGACCCTTCAGGATTATTTAAACGCGCAAGCATTTGACTTACGCCTTATTGCCGTGGAACTGAACGGGAAACTTGTGCCGAAATCAGCATACGCAAGCGTGTTCCTCAGTGACGAAGATGTGCTTGAAATTGTCCGTTTTGTGGGAGGAGGCTGATTCATGAAAGCGGTCAGAAAGGAGAAAAATCATGCATGATCTCCTGACTATCGGGAAACATGATTTCCGGTCACGATTTATCTTAGGTTCAGGCAAATTTTCCCTGGGGATGATCAAGGCTGTTATTGAACATGGCGGCGTAGAGATGGTAACGCTGGCGCTGCGCCGCGCCAATATCGGCGGGGAAGCAAATATACTGGACTATTTGCCGCAAAATATTGTTGTGTTGCCGAACACTTCCGGCGCGAGAAATGCCGGTGAAGCCGTGCGTATCGCCCGCCTTGCCAGGGAAATCGGCTGCGGCGATTTTGTAAAGGTGGAGGTCATCCGCGACTCCAAATATTTATTGCCGGACAACTATGAGACCATTAAAGCCACGGAGATGCTTGCCAAAGAGGGTTTTATCGTTATGCCCTATATGTACCCGGATCTTAACGTGGCCAGGGCGCTGGCAGAAGCCGGCGCGGCAGCGGTTATGCCCCTGGGTGCGCCCATCGGCAGCAATAAAGGCCTTTGCACAAAAGATTTTATCAAAATTTTGGTCGATGAAATCAACCTGCCGGTTATCGTCGATGCCGGTATCGGTCGCCCGTCACAGGCGTGCGAGGCAATGGAAATGGGAGTTGCTGCCATTATGTGCAATACGGCGATCGCTACGGCGAATAATGTTGCCTTGATGTCAAAGGCTTTCAATCTGGCGATTGAAGCCGGTCGTGCCGCCTTCCTGGCAGGTCCGGGGCGCGTGCTGCATTCTCTGGCAGAAGCTTCGAGCCCGTTAACCGGTTTTTTGGAGGATTAGATCATGACAAAAAAAAGGCTTAACCACATGGAATATCTTGATTGGATGGAATTAATTGAGACGGATATCATGGACAGGGTGCTGCGGAGCGCAGAAGCATACCTTTGCCGGCAATATACGGGCAGGGAAGTGGAAAGCGCACTGGTAAAGGATCACCTTTCGCCGGGTGATTTTTGCTCCTTGTTATCACCTGCGGCCATGCCTTATCTGGAAGATATGGCCGTAAAAGCCCGACTGGAAACAAGAAAAAAATTTGGCAACTGCGTACACCTTTTTACCCCGCTGTATATCTCCAACTACTGTGACAATTATTGCATCTACTGTGGTTTTAACTGCCGCAACAAAATTTGCAGAGGTATCCTTTCCCTTGATGAAGTGGAAGCGGAACTGGAAGCAATTGCTGCAACCGGCCTGAAGGATATCTTGCTTTTAACGGGTGAAAACCGCAGCATCTCGGGTATTGAGTATCTGGGAGAAGCTGTGAAATTGGCGGCAAGCTATTTCCCCGCGGTGGGCATTGAAGTTTATCCTTTAAATGTGGCCGAATACCTGTTTTTAAATAAATGCGGCGCTGATTTTGTCTCTGTTTACCAGGAAACATATAATCCGCAGCGATACGCCCAGGTTCACCGGGGCGGGCCGAAACGCTCTTATCCCTATCGTTTTCACGCGCAGGAACGGGCATTGCTGGGCAACATGCACGGCGTTGCTTTTGGAGCGCTTTTGGGGCTGGGAGACTATCATCAGGATGCGTTTGCCGCAGGTTTGCATGCATATTTTATCCAGCAGAAATATCCACATTCTGAAATTTCTTTATCAGTGCCGCGCTTACGGCCTTATATCAATAACAGGGAACTTTTCCCACACGAGGTGAGCGAAAAACAGCTATTGCAGGTGATGCTTGCTTATCGTCTGTTTATGCCGTATGCCGGAATTACAATCTCGACGCGGGAAAGGGCTACTTTCCGCGACCATGCGGTCGGCATGGCGGCAACGCGCATCTCCGCGAGCGTTAAGGTCGGGGTCGGCGGTCACAAGCAGAAAGAAAAGGGCGATCAACAATTTTGTATCGCAGACACGCGCAGCGTGAAGGATGTGCACCAGATGATTGTACAAAAGGGGTTGCAGCCCGTTTATACGGATCACGTCCGCGTTTAGGAGTTGGCTATGCTCATTTGCGTTACAAACCGCAAACTATGCCGCGATGACCTATTGCAGCGCATAAACCGGATCGCCAAGGGAAAACCTCATGCCATTATATTAAGGGAAAAAGATCTCGGCATGGCGGAATTTACTGACCTGGCCGAAAAAATAAAGGAAATCTGCGACGCGAACCGGGTGCTGTTCATTATTAATCAAAAAATTGCCGTCGCCGCAAAGCTGAAAATTAATAGAGTAAACTTATCAATGGCTGATTTGCTTACTCACCGTTCTGCATTGGATAATTATCAGTGCGGCGCGTCCGTTCATTCTGTGCGGGAGGCCAAGGTAGCTGAAGCATTGGGCGTCTCCTATATGATCGCCGGGCATATATTCCCGACCGACAGCAAAAAAGGCGTCCCACCCAGGGGCCTTTCCTTTTTAAAGGAGGTATCCGCTGCCGTTGCTGTCCCTGTATTTGCCATCGGCGGCATCACCAAGGATAAAGTAAAGGATGTGCTAAGGGCTGGTGCGTCGGGCATCTGCGTAATGAGCGAGGCGATGACGTGTGCGGATCCGGTGGCTTTTATCCGGGAAATGTCCGTGAAGGCAAACCGGGGCAGCAAAAACGATGATCTTTGTCCGGACAATGGTTAGCTTGTTACTGCTCAGGCCCACATTTACACCTTACCCCTCAACCGCTGCCACAACACCATCAGGAGGAAAATGGGTATTACGGAAACACGGCGCAGGCGGGAAGGCTGCCGCAGCAGGCGGTACAGCCATTCCAAACCGGCCTGCTGCATCCAGCGGGGGGCGCGGCGCGTCCTGCCGGCCAGCACGTCAAAGCTCCCCCCTACACCAATGGCCACACAGGGGGGTAGTTTCCCTTTATGGCGAAAAATCCACTTTTCCTGCCGCGGCGCGCCTAGTGCCACGCAGAGCAGGCGCGGCTGCCGAGCACGGATCTCCTCCACAACAGACCCCGCTTCGCTATCGCTGAAATAACCGTGGTGGCTGCCGGCAATCTGCAGACCGGGGAAAAGCTCCTTCGCCCGGGCCAGAGCCTGCTGCAGCACCGCAGGTTGCGCCCCCAGAAAAAAAACAGGCGCCGCCCGTTGCGCCGCTTCCCGCAAGCATAGCATCATCAGGTCAAATCCGGCCACCCGGGCGGGCAAGGACAACCCGCGGATTCGGGCCGCCAGGAGCACCCCGGCCCCGTCTGCCGTGACCAGTTCCGCCCCATTTAGCAGCCGGGCCATCTCCCCATCCTTGAGGCCGCTGTAAAGTATTTCCAAATTCGCCGTGACTACATGAAAGGGTTGTTCTCCCTTCCAGGCGCGGCAGATCCGCGCTACCGCCTCTTCCATGGTGAGGATGTCCACCGGCAGGCCCAAAATGCGTATGCGTATCCCCGCACGGCCCGGGCCCCGATCCTTGCCTTCAGGATTGCTTGACATCGTTTCCCTTGAGATAACGCTCCACCAGCTGACGGATCTCCTCCTCCTCAGGCAGTACATAACTGACTCCCTGAATACTGCCTACCCTCCCCGGCAAAGT
>DMPF01000065.1 GCA_003456095.1 Bacillota bacterium | reverse complement strand
AAGCGCTGCTCGAACTGGCCGCAGGCGGGAAAGGAGCGGGAAAATTGCAGAGCAATCTCCTGCTGCCTGGGATCGGCAAATGGTGTACAAAACTCTGTCTCCTGTGCCGCCACTTTTTCCAAAAGAGAGTTGAAATGATGCGCCCATTTTTTTTCCAAAGAATTTAGATTCATTTAAGCTTCTCCGTATTTATAATAACCGCAGCAGTACATTCCTCAGAATGAATAAAACTATGATCGCCAGAATAGGTGATAAATCCAGGTAGCCAGCTCCCATGCGCAATGGCGGCACCAAACTGCGGAAAGGTGCAAGCAGTGGTTCTGTAATCTGCCGCACAAACTGCACGATATTTATTAGCACCGGATTTCCATAAGGGTTAACGGGGAAAAAACTAAGTATGATACGCGCCAGAATCAAGTAATAAAGTACTTCAAATAAAACATAAACCATCCCTTTGATATCTAAAATAATAATCACTCCCCTTTTTATTATGCCCGTACCCCAAAAAGGGCTGTACCGATACGCACCATATTGCTGCCTTCTTCCACGGCAACTTCAAAATCGTTGGTCATGCCCATGGAGAGGGTCTTCATTTCCACTCCGGGAATATTCAGGTTTTTAAAAATACCATATAAGTGCCGAAAATAAGGTCGCAACTCTTCCGGGTTATACAAAAATGGTGCTATAGCCATGAGGCCCTGCACCCTGATATGCTTAAAGCCGGCGATTGCCATAAGGGCATCCCCTATCTCTTCAACCGCAAATCCGTACTTGCTTTCCTCCGCACCAATATTCACCTGCAGCAGCACATTAATAAGACATCCCCGCCTCTCCCCCTCCTGCTGCAGGGCGGTGGCAAGCTTGAAGCGATCCAGCGATTGAATAAGCGTAAAGTGGTCAAGGACTTGCTTAACCTTGTTCGTCTGGAGATGGCCGATAAAATGCCAGCAGGGTTCCGGCACAGCGGCTATCTTCGGAAGTGCTTCCTGCACCCTGTTCTCACCGAAATGCCTGATCCCCAAAGCAGAAGCCTGTTTAATCTGCTCCGCTGATACCGTCTTTGATACGGCCACCAGCGTAATCTCTACCGGGGATATCCCCCGCTTTAAAGCTGCTCTGGCCAGACGGTTATTTATTTCATTTATGTTTTGCTCCAGCATGGATGCAACTCCTTTCCTACCATAGTAATCGCTGTCCCTCTTTTACGCGCCCGGGTCTGGCGATGACCCGCGCGTCTGGGGTGAGGTCCTCCACCAGGAAGTAATCATCCTTTTCCGCAAGCAAATTCACTTCTTGAAACACAACCGTGCCCTCTACCACAACAAATACCCCTTTCTTACCGTCAACCTCCAGCATGGTGTCTTTGGGTATCAGGATTCCCTCCAGGTGATCATAAATGATCTCCGCGGTAGACCAGCGGTGGTTATAAAAATCACCGACCGCCTGATTCATCTGCCAGGTAATCTCCAGATCCCCTTCCTCCCTCTTCCTCGCCTCCACTTTTTCCGCATATATTGGCTGGTCCGGAGCAAAAGAGAAGCGGAGTTTGGCGTAGGCTTCTTCAGCGATCATTTTCCCCGGTTCAGGAGGCAGGATAGTGCTGTAGTACCAGCGGTAATTATCCATAATGCGCATGATCGGCATAAAGCGGGAGACTTTCTCCCCGCTGCCAAGCAACTGCACGCCTGGAGTTTTTTGCTGAAACTCCTCAGCGTTCAGGTAGATAAACGCAGTGTCCGGTCCGAACATCTCCCATCCATCGACACGCAGACTGACTAAGCCCGCGCGGTTTGCGGTAATTACATGCTCCCGGTCATGGACAGGAAAGAATTCAGAAGAAAGAGAATCTGTCTCATCCCGATCATCCGACAACCAGCGGCGGAAACGTTCCAGATAGTCCCCGTTGCCCTGCGCCTGTTCCGACTCAGTGTCTGTATTTTCCTGCAGGTAAGCGGTAATTACGGCCATCTCTCTACCCACAGGCACCCTTTCCCCTTCAATTATACGATAATGGATAAAACCGGATTGGGGAGCAAAAAGCAGCTCCTCCGCAAATGTAAGAATCCCCCCGGTGGTAAGGGCCAGATCCACCGAGCCTTCAACGACGGTTATAACTCCGCCTGCATTGCGGTTAAATGAGCTCCAAACCCAACCCAGCAACATCTGGGCCATCAGGAAAAGGCCGAGCAGAAGCAGCAAAAAAACAGCCGCCCGGTCCTGCCCCGCTCCCTTTCCTTTTTCCCGGGGGGCTCCCATCCCTCCTTTGATCACACGGAGCCTTTTGCGCGCAGGCCTCATGGAGTCCAATACCCTCACCTCAATATAAAAACAATATCCCCATATGACTGCCGGTGATCCTTCCGGCACGGCGGTATGAGTAAAAATAATGGGAATGGCAACACGTGCACAAGGTGCTCACCATGATATTTCCCGGCACCAGGCCCGCGGCAATTAAAATATTGCGATTGCTGGCCCGCAGGTCAAAAATGGCGTGCCCATCCCTTGCCGACGGGTAAAAAATTGCCTCATTCCGCCAGGAAGAAGCAGCAGCCAGCCCGATCACATCCCGTCCCACTTTATAGCAGCACGGCCCGATGGAGGGCGCCAACAAAGCCTGCATTCCGGCGGGACGGGCAGCAAAATAATTCTGCATTGCCGTAACGGCCAGAAAAACAATACCTTCCAGCGTTCCCCTCCAGCCTGCGTGGACAAGCCCAATGGTGTGGGTATATGGATCCCACAGGTAAGCAAGGATGCAGTCGGCGGAAAAAGCGCCAAGGACTACCCCCCGCTCGGCCGTAATCAATCCATCCGTTGCCGGAAGCACCCCGCCACTTACCTTTTTTTCACCAACCATCTGAATATTTGTTCCGTGTACCTGTTCTCCATACACTAGGTCCGGCTCTTTTTTTCCCCAAAGGTTAAGAAAACGGCGGCGGTTTTCCAGAATAGCAGCCGGGTTGTCCCCTCCTTTATAGCCTAGATTAAGTGATGCAAATTTGTCCGCGCTGACACCGCCGCAGCGTGAGGAAAAGCCATGCCCCACCCGGTTTTTTTCTTCCCACCCGGGAAAATAAAAATATGTTATATCGTTCCGGGAGATTCTGCGCATCTGCCCTTTCATTGGACAAACAAATCGGTACCGGAGGAAAGATGGAGAAAGCCGATGCCTGCCGCACCAATTTTCTTAATAAAATCCATTACCCCCCCCGCTTCCAAACCGGGGGAAAGGACAGTTCTACTGGAGAAACCGGCCGTGCAGCAACGATGCAGTTCCTTTTCCCACTCCAATTTATATGCCAAACCTTCATCCTCTTGGAAGAGCATAAAGCCGTTGCTGTAATACTCCCGCTCTGTAACGCCTTCAATCAAGCCAAAGTTCTGCCTGTCCAGCTGTACAAAACGTTTTGTTTTAGTTTCTTCCGCCGCCCCGCAAAGGGCGAAATTCAAGTCATATTCCTCATTAAATTCTTTAACCCGTTTCCCCATATGCGCCAGTATACGCAGCTGCAGCCGTTTCGCATTTTCCTTATACCCATCCTGCCCTTTAGTCAATGCACGCACCGCCTCGCGCAGACCACAGAAACATAGGGTCATCAGACCGTTTAGCAGTGACGATTTAATGTTCTCCTCCGCAGCAAGGTTCTCACTTCCCAGGTAAAGACCCTTTCCCATGACAAAGGGCAGGTCCCGGCACTTAAGCACGCTAAGCACTTCAAAGCGGTGCAGCAGTTGGCGCACAGCCAAACGCATAAGCCGGTCCAGTTCTACAAAAAACAACTCTTCGTTCTCCGTGGACAAGGCCAACCGGGGCAAATTTATTGTCAGAGAGGCAATATTGCCACGTCCCTTTCCCGGAACACGCAGACCGCTGCTGAAATAACAAGTTCCCGCGTGAGCGGTGGAACTGTGACCAGGCAAATCCGGTAAGGAAATAGTAAC